>CAYGKI010000254.1:3201-5074 GCA_964350235.1 uncultured Gemmatimonadaceae bacterium
GCGCTTCGTCCAGCGGGGGATTCCCAACGCCTGGTCCGACGAGCAGCGCGCGGAGCTAGAGTACGTCATCGACTGGCTCTCCGCCGAAGCCCGTCTCCGTTATCAGGAGGACGTGGAGGAGGCCGAAGCCGCCGACGTCCAGCGTGGCCGCGCGGCCGTGACGGACGAGACGGTGAACTGCATGGACTGCCACGTGGTGTACGGGCAGGGTGAAGCGGAAGGGCCGGACCTCACGGGCTGGGGCTCCCGCGACTGGATGCTTCGCATGCTCCAGGACCCCACCCACCCGAGCCTCTACGGCGAGGAGAACGACCGCATGCCGGCGTTCGGCGCCGACGGCATCCTCACCGATGCGGAGATGGGGCTCATCGTCGACTGGCTGCGGCAGGACTGGTACGAGGCCACGCAGGAGCAGCGGTAAGGGCGAGCCTCTGGGACGCGGCGGAAAGGCGCCGCCACCGGAGCTCCACCGATGAGAAGAAAGAGAGGGCCGCCCCGGGTCGGGGCGGCCCTCTCTTCTTGTTGCTGGACCGTCGGGTCGGGCGTCAGTTGTTCTGCGCGCCCTCGGCGATCCACGTCCGGAGAATCTCGATCTGCTCGGCGGGCACCGGGTCGCCGTCCTCGGGCATGTCGCCGTTGATGATCATCTCGAGGAAGAGGCTGTTGTCCGGGTCCCCGGGCTCGATGACCGGACCGTAGTCCGAGCCGGCCATGAGTCCTTCGTACGTGCTCATGTCGTACCCGAGCTCGATGACGATGTCGCCACCCTCGCCGGGCCCGCCATGGCAGCTCAGGCAGTACTCGTTGAGGATGGGCTGGACGTCATTGGCGTAGCTCACCGCCTGATGGGCCCACATGGAAGCGGTGTCCTCGACCGTGGCGGCGTCCGGGGTGCTCCCCTGGACCGCAAGCGCGACGCCGACGGGAAGGACCATCGCAGAGAGAAATTTCTTGCTCTTCTGACGCAACATCGATCTCCTGTCCTTCGGCGAGATTCTGCTCGCCGTTCACGGTTCGGACGCTCCGGTCGGGGTTTCACCGACTCGGACGCGGGACGTGATCCTAGTGGATTCTACGGACCCCGTCACCTGCGCCACCTAAGTACAAGAGGCGTGCCGGATCGGTTCCCTCGATGGTGTACACCCCGATAAGCGAGCAATCTCGGGGCCTTTCGACGAATCCGTCGCGGGCGGGGACGCTGGGCGCAGGCCCCTGTCTCCGTGGGACCGTCCTCGGTGAGTGACACCCCCTGCGCACGCCGGGGGTCGCCGGGCATGCTTGCCCCTCTCGGCGGCGGGTGCTCCCTTTGGAGCTCCCATCATCATCCCCGTCGCGCCGGCCACGGAGGGCTCCGAAGTCGGCTCGACGGTTTGCCAGGAGGATCCATGTCACGACGAGTCATCGCCTTCATGCTCGCCATTCCCCTCGCCGCTTGTGGAGGGTCGGGAGACGATGCCGGCTCCATGAGCGAGGAGCCGGCCAGCTCCATGTCCGGCGTGGAGGCCCGGGTTCCAGTGGCACCCACCGCCCCGGGGGCGCTCCCGTCGGCCATCGTGGGTGAGGGAGGGGCGCTCCAGGGCATGGATCTGAGCTACGTCGACGGGGACGACGCCACGGTGGGATACCTGGCCGTCCCCGAAGGAGAAGGGCCGTTTCCGGCGCTGGTGATCATCCACGAGTGGAACGGCCTGGTGGACCGCGTCAGGCAGGTGGCGGACGACTTCGCCGCGGAGGGTTACGTCACCCTGGCCGCCGACCTGTTCCAGGGTCGGACGGGCTCCAACCCCGAGGAGAACATGGCGCTGGTCCAGGAGAGCATGGGCGACATGCCCAGGGTGGTGGAGAACCTGAACGCGGCCGTGTCGTATCTGCG
>CAYGKI010000255.1:0-4765 GCA_964350235.1 uncultured Gemmatimonadaceae bacterium
CGAGTACATCATTCCGGACTTGATCGTCGAGAAGATCGACGGCGAGTACATGGTGTTCGCCAACGACACCAGTCTGCCCAGGCTGCGCATCTCCCGCTCGTACAGGGAGGTGGCCAGGGACAAGAGCAAGTTCACGGGCGAGAACAAGGAGTTCATCGCCGCGAAGCTGAACTCGGCCAACTGGATGATCCAGGCCATCGAGCAGCGGCGTCAGACCATGCTGAAGGTCATGAACTTCATCGTCGACCGTCAGCGGGAGTTCTTCGAGCGTGGCGTCCAGTACCTTCGCCCGCTCACGCTGCGCGAGGTGGCGGATCACATCGAGATGCACGAGTCCACTGTGTCCCGCGTGACCAACAAGAAGTTCGCGCAGACACCGCGAGGCGTGTTCTCGCTCAAGTACTTCTTCTCCAGCGGCCTGTCCACCATGAGCGGGGAGGACATCTCGGCCCGCGGCGTGAAGGACATGATCAAGGGCATGGTCTCGGACGAGGATCCCAAGAAGCCCCTCACGGATCAGGCCATCGTCAAGCTCCTGAAGAACGAGGGCGTGAAGATCGCCCGGCGCACGGTGGCCAAGTATCGCGATCAGATGGGGATTCTCCCGGCCCGCATGCGCAAGCGTGTCTGACGCCCGGGTCGTGGCGTTGGACGACGCCCTCCGTCGGGATTTCTGCGTGGTGGTGCCGGCCTTCGACGAGGCGCCGGTGGTTCACGACCTGGTGCGGGAGCTCCGGGACACGTTCCGTCGACACGAGCTCCTGGGCGAGGTCATCCTCGTGGACGACGGCTCCACGGACGGCACCGCCGAAGTCGCCGAGCGCGAGGCCGCGGACTGGGAGGCGTTCCGGGTGCTCCGCCACGGGACGAACCTGGGGAAGACCGAGGCGCTCCTCACCGCGGCCGCGGCCACGGACAAGCGCTATCTGGTCCTCTTCGACGCGGATCTGCAGCACGTTCCCGACGAGATCCCCAGGTTCCTCGAGAAGCTCGGAGAGGGCTGGGACATCGTCACCGGGCGGAAGATCGGCCACTACGACAAGCGCACCGTCTCCTCGGTGTACAACCGGCTTTCCCGGCGGATCTTCAAGGTGCCGGTCTCCGACCTCAACTCCATGAAGGCGTTCCGCAAGGACGTCCTGGACGGAATCCAGCTCCGCCACGACTGGCACCGGTTCTTCGTGGTCCTGGCGCACGCGCGTGGCGCGTCGGTGACGGAGATCGACATCGAGCTGCACCCCAGAAGGGCGGGCACGTCCAAGTTCCAGGGGCCGTTCCGCATTCTGGTGGGCATGTTCGACATGGTGTCGGTGTGGTTCCTGCTCCTGTTCTCGCGCAAGCCGCTCCTGCTGTTCGGCGGGAGCGGGCTCACCCTCGCCGTCCTGGGGGTGGCTCTGGCCCTGGTGACCACCTACCTCCGCTTCGTCCACCCCATGCTCGGGTTCGATCCGTACATCCCGCCCATGGGATACCGCCCGCTCCTGTACCTCGTCATGCTGCTCGAGACGGTGGGCTTCGTCCTGGTGGGATTCGGGCTGGTCTCCGAGCAGGTGGCCCAGGTGCGCGACGAGCTCGAGGCCCTTCGGAAGCAGGGCCGGTAGCGCCATGAGCCGAGGGGCCGGGGCCAGGGTTCTGGTGGTGGTGGGCACGCGTCCGGAGGCCATCAAGATGGCCCCCGTGGTGAAAGCGCTGCACGGCCAGGACGGCGTGGAGACCCGGGTGGCCCTCACTGGTCAGCACGGCGACCTGGTGGACCAGGCGCTCGAGGACTTCGGTGTGGAGCCGGCCTGGGATCTGGGCATCATGAAGCCGAACCAGAGCCTCTACGACGTGGTCCACGGCACCCTGGACGGTCTGCGCGAGGTGGTCCGGTCCTTCCGGCCGGAGATGCTCCTGGTCCAGGGCGACACCGCCACGGTCTTCGCGGCTTCCCTGGTGGGCTTCTTCGAGCACGTCCGGGTGGGTCACGTGGAAGCCGGGCTCCGGAGCGGGGAGGATCGCACCAAGCCTTTTCCCGAAGAGATGTTCCGCCGTCTCACCGACGTGGTCAGCGACCTGTACTTCGCGCCCACGCTCGGCGCCAGGGACGCGCTCCTGGCCGAAGGAACGCCCCCGGATCGCGTGCATGTGACGGGAAACACGGTGGTGGACGCCCTCCACGCGGCGGCGGCTCAGCGCCGTCCGGTCCGGGACCGCGACCTGGCCGCGCTGGTGCGGGATCCCGACGTTCGGGTCATCCTCCTCACGGCCCATCGACGCGAGTCCTTCGGCGAGCCCATCCGCGGCGTCTTCCAGGCGGTGCGGGCCCTGGCCGATCTGGACTCGGCGGTCCGCGTGATCTATCCGGTACACCCGAACCCCAACGTGTCGGGGCCGGCCAGGGAGCTCCTTTCAGGGCACCCCAGGATCTCCCTGACGCCGCCGCTGGACTACTTCGATCTGGTGGCCGCGCTCCAACGAGCCGACCTGGTGCTCACCGACTCCGGGGGTATCCAGGAGGAAGCGCCCACCTTCGGCGCCCCGGTCCTGGTGCTCAGAGACCGAACGGAGCGCCCCGAGGCGGTAGCCGCCGGCATGGCGGAGCTGGTGGGAACGGACAGAAGCAAGATCCTCGGCCGGAGCCGGGCGCTCCTGCGCCGGGAGCGCGACGGCAGGGAGGGGGGACAGCCCTACGGGGACGGGCATGCCGGGGAGCGGATCGCCGACATCGTCGCGGCGGCCCTCACGGGCAGACCCCGCCGCACCACGGACTGGACCCCGTGAGGATCCTCATGCACGCCGTCTACTTCCCTCCGGAAGTAGGCGGCCTGGAAAGCCACGTCTTCCACCTCTGTCGGGGGCTGGTGGCGGAGGGACACCAGGTGGACGTGGTCACGTCCCGGTCGCGACCGGAGCTCGCTCCGTTCGAGGTCATGGACGGCGTGGGGGTGTGGCGCACGCCGCTCCCGGCCCGCAATACCCCCGGTTGGGCCGCCCACGCGCTCGGATCCATGCCCCGGTTCGGATCGCTCGCCCGCTCCGCCGACGTGCTGCACGCCCAGGACATCGCCGCGGTGCTTCCGTGCATGGTGGCGCGCCGGGTGGCGGGGGGTGCGCCGTTCGTGACCACCTATCACACCAGCCACTTCCTGAAGAGAGCCAAGTCCCCCTTCTGGGTCCCTGTCTTCCGGCGATTCCTCCGGGAGGCCGCCTACAACCTGGCGGCCAGCGAGGAGATCGCCGAAGTGGCTCGGGGACTGGCTCCGGGCGTGGACGTGGAGGCTCTCACCAACGGCGTGGACACGGAGCTGTTCCGCCCCGCCGGGCCCCCTCCGCCCACGCCCCCGGAGGGCCCATGGCGCCTGGTGGTCCCCCGGCGGCTCTTCGAGAAGAACGGCGTGGAGTACCTGGTCCGGGCCATGCCGCTGATCGCGGAGAAGGTGGACGCGGAGGCGGTGGTCATCGGTGACGGCCCGGAGCGCGCCCGCCTGGAGGCCCTGGCCGGCACGCTCGGTGTGTCCCATCGGGTGATCTTCATGGGCGCGCGGCCCAACGCGGAGATGCCGGGCCTCCTGTCCGAGGCGCATCTGGCGGTGTTCCCGTCGCTCATGGAGGCCACCTCGGTGGCGGCGCTGGAGGCCATGGCCTGCCGGGTGCCCGTGGCCGCCTCACGCGTGGGAGGGCTTCCCGAGATCGTCGACGACACCGTGGGCGGCCTGTTCGAGCCCGCCGACCCCGCCTCGCTGGCCGCGACGGTGGTGGAACTCCTCCAGGGAGGACAGCTTTCCAGGCTGGGAGCCTCGGCGCGGGAAAGGGTCGTGGGCCGATGGAGCAACCGTCGCCTGGTGCAGCGGCACCTGGAGATCTACGAGGTACTCCTGAGTCATGGAACGGAGAAAGGAAAGCGCGTTGGCTGACGAATCCAGGAAAGGGAAAGGCAGGGGAGAACGGCGCGGCCGGGCGGCCCGTCGGGCCGAGGACCGCGCCGACGCGTCCGCGGGCGGCACGGCGCCGGCCGTCCCCATGTGGATTCCCTCGGCCCTCTTCGTCGCCCTCGGCCTCTTCGTCTTCCGGGCCTTCGTCTTCTCCGACCAGATGCTGTTCGGTAGCGACACCCTGGGCGGCGGGTACGTGGCCCGGGCGTTCTACGCGGAGGCCCTGAGGACGCTGGGCACCATCCCCCGGTGGGCCCCGGACATCCTCGGCGGCACGCCGTTCCTGGAGGCGCTCTCCGGGGGTGACTCCCTGTACCCGCCGTCGCTGGCCCTGCTCCTGCTGCTCGAGCCGTACCGGGCGCTGGGATGGAAGCTGGTGCTGCACGTCGTCGCGGCGGGCTTCTTCATGTTCGGCTGGGTGCGCGCCATCGGCGCCTCACGCGCCGCCGCCCTGGTGGCGGGCACGGCGTACATGCTGGCGCCGTTCTTCGTGAGCCTGGTGAACCCGGGACACGACGGGAAGATGTTCGTGACGGCCCTGGCGCCGCTCCTCTTCCACGTGGTGGAGCGCCATTTCGTGCGCCCCGGAGCGCGGAGCTTCGCCGCCATCGCCCTGGTGGTGGGATTCATCCTCCTCACCACCCACTTCCAGATGGCGTACTTCCTCTTCGGCGCGGTGGGGATGTACGCCATCTTCCGCTCCGTTCAGGTGGCCCGGGGCACGGGACCGAAGGGTGAGGACCAGCCCTCCGCCGGCGGTGCGACCCCCGACGGAGGTGAACCACCCGCGCCGACGGTCCGTGGCCGCGCCGCCGCGGCCCGTTTCGGGCTCTTCCTCGCGGCTTCCCTGG
>CAYGKI010000255.1:4775-5066 GCA_964350235.1 uncultured Gemmatimonadaceae bacterium
CCAGATGGCCTACTTCCTGTTCGGCGCGGTAGGGATGTATGCCATCTTCCGCTCAGTCCAGATCGCTCGCGGCGCCGGCCCCGAAGGCGAGGAAGAGGAGGACGACGGTGGAGCACCGTCCCGAGCCGCGCCCAGCCGCGCCGCCGCCGCCCGCTTCGGGCTCTTCCTGGCCGCGTCCTTGGCGGGGGCCGGAGTAGGCGCCGTCCAGCTGCTCCCCGCCGTGGACTACGTCACGGAGCACTCGCGGCGAACACAGACCACCGCCGCGGACGCCGCCGAGACGGGCGTGGA
>CAYGKI010000256.1:0-3566 GCA_964350235.1 uncultured Gemmatimonadaceae bacterium
CGTTGTGGCCGTCGACGAACAGGTGCGGCCGCCACGCCGTGATGATGTTCTGGACGTAGTTCGCGATAGAGGGGTGCTCGAGCTTGATGTAGTCCCGGTTGAGGTCGATGCCCCACGAGTTGCCGCGCTGCCCGTTGAAGGAGGCCTCGAATCCGTCCGGGTTGATCTGCGGCGCCACGACCACGGTGACGTCGTCCAGAAGCTCGTACGCCTCGGTTCCGGGCGTGGCGAAGTCACGCATGAGCACCAGGAGTCCTTCACGGAACGTCCGCTCACCGCCGTGGACGTTGGCCGCGAGCACCAGGACGGGGCGGTCGAGGGCCATGGCCTCCCACGGCTCGGTGACCAGCGGATTGCCGAACACGGCGTAGGCCAGCGAGCGCCCTTCCCGTGTCTCGCCGTACGTTCCCAGGGTCATGTTGGGCGCCACGGCCTTGAGCTCCTCGAGGTAGTCCCACATCTCGAGGTGGCGCGTATGCGCAGTGAACCCGTTCAGCTCGGCGGCGGTTTGCGGATACCCAGGAGCCGGGGGTGTCCAGTCGACCTGCTGCGCTAGGGTCGGACTGACGAATGCGAGGGCCGCGACGAGGGTCAGGACCAGGGCCCTGACCGAGCCGCTCGAAGGTATGCAGCGCATGCCTGGTCTCCGTGCTGTGGGGTCTATGGGAAGCAGCGCGCGATTCCTGCGCGCACGCAGCAAGGTAGAGCGGAAAGGCCCACGGCGTAAGGCTCGCCGGGCGGCCGGACGGGCCCGGGCGCGCCGTCTGGCGCCGGCCCGTCCCACCCTGGCGACGCCCGCGAGGACGCCCCGGACGCGCTATGTTGGTGGCCCACGGACATGGACGGACCACCACCCAGGACCTGAGCATGAACGGAGCGATCATCGTAAGGCGTCACGGCGGCCCCGAGGTACTCGAGTGGACCACCGACGACCCGGGGACACCTGGTCCCGGGGAGGTCCTGGTCCGCCACACCGCGGTCGGTCTCAACTTCATCGACATCTACCACCGGACCGGCCTCTACATGCTGGACCTTCCGTTCGTGCCGGGAAGCGAGGGCGCCGGCGTGGTCGAGGCGGTGGGGCCCGACGTGGACGGCTTCTGGGTGGGAGACCGCGTGGCGTACACGTCCAATGGGCCGGAGGGGGCCTACCGGGAGGCCCGGGTCCTTCCGGCGGCGCGTCTGGTCGCCCTTCCGGACGGCATCGATGACGAGACCGCGGCCGCCATCATGGTCAAAGGGTGCACCGTGGAGTACCTGGTGCGGCGCACCTGGCCCGTGAAGGCGGGCGACCGGGTGCTCCTTCAGGCCGCGGCGGGCGGTGTCGGCCTCCTCGCCACCCAGTGGCTCGCCGCGTTGGGCGCCACCGTCATAGGCACCGTCGGATCCGAGGAAAAGGCGAGGCTGGCGGAGGAGCACGGCTGCGCCCACACCATTCTGTACCGCGAGGAGTCGGTGCCGGAGCGCGTGCGGGAGCTCACCGGTGGCCGCGGGGTCGATGTCGTCTACGACTCCGTGGGGAAGGACACCTGGGAAGGGTCCCTCGACGCCCTCCGTCCCCGCGGAATGATGGTGACGTTCGGGAACGCTTCCGGGGCCGTTCCGCCGTTCTCACCCCTTGTCCTGTCCAAGAAGGGGTCGCTGTTCGTCACGCGCCCCACGCTACGCGACTACTACCGGACCCGGGAAGAGACCGCCGATGGCTGCGCGGCCCTGTTCGACATGGTCGTGTCCGGGAAGGTCAAGCCGCACATCGGCGCGCGGTATCCACTGAAGGACGCGGCGGAGGCGCATCGGGCGCTGGAGGCCCGCGAGACAGTGGGGTCCACCGTGCTGCTGACCTGACGGAGCGGGGGCGGTGAGCCTTGCGGCTGCCGCCCCCGCCCCCGCCTCAGGGCGTCATTCGTAGCGTAGCGCGCTGGCCGGGTCCGCGTGGGTGGCGCGACGCGCCGGTACCAGGGTGGCGGCCAACCCCGTCAGGCCCAGAATGGCCATGATGGTCACGAAGACGGCAGGATCGTTGGGACTGACCTCGAACAGAGCCACCCGAATCGCGCGGGATACGAGGATGGCCAGGACCAGCCCCAGGCCCAGGCCCACGGCGAGCTGCTTGCCGCCCTGCCGCATGATCAGGGACAGGACCTGTCCGCGGGACGCGCCCAGCGCCATGCGGATGCCCACTTCGGAGGTCCGGCGTGCCACGCTGAAGGACATCACCCCGTAGAGCCCCACGGCGGCCAGGAACAGCGCGACGGCTCCGAACACCATGAAGAGGGTTCCGAACACGTTGTAGAACCACGTGTTCTCCTCGATGCGCTCGATGACCGGGGCCGAGTAGTAGACCGGAGTGTCGGAGTGGACCGCCATGACGGCCTGCCGGACGGGCTCGGTGAGGGTGAGCGGCTCGGCCGGACCCCGGGCCAGGACGCTCATGAACTGCGCGTCGCTCTGGGCGATGGGCCGATAGTACCCGGCCGGGTCGCCTTCCCGGTTGCCGACGCCCTCCATGTACAGGTCCGGCGCGATCCCGACGATGGTCAGCCAAGGGCTCTCCGGGTCCGTCCGTCCCACCTGGAACCGGCGGCCCAGGGCGCTCTCTCCGGCGAAGTGGGTCCGAGCGAAGCTTTCGTTTACGATGGCGACCGGCTCAGTGGATGGATCGTCCATAGCGGTGAAGTCGCGACCGTCCACGAGCTCTACGCCCACCGCGTCGAAGTAGCCCGGACTCACCTGACCGGAGCGGGCGAAGGGGTAGTCCCGGCTCTCGGCGTAGCTCTCACCGTCGATGGTGACGTTGGTCTGGCCCGAGCCCCAGCCTCCCGGGAGCACCGTGCCGAGGGCGGCGACGCGGACCCCGGGGATCTCCCGGACCCGATCCTCGAGCTGGTCGTAGAAGGCCCGGCGGCTGGCGACGTCGGGGAAGTCCGCTTCGAACAGCCCCATACGGGTAGTGAAGAGCTGTTGCGTGTCGAACCCGTAGTCGAAGTCCCGGAGGGTCGTGATGCTCTTCGTCATCAGCCCCGCCGCCACCAGGAGCCCCACGGACATGGCCACCTCGCCCACGACCAGGATTCTGGAAAGCCGGCCGATTCGCAGGCTCGACGAGCCGCGGGACTCGTCCTTGAGAACCTCTCCCACGTCCATGCCCGACGCCTTGAGGGCGGGGATCCCACCCGCCACCACCGCCGCCACCGTGGCGATGCCGACGATGAAGAGCAGGATGGGGGCGTCGACGGCGAACTCCATGAAGAAGGGTGGGTCGGTAGGGGCCACTGCCCGGTCGAAGATGCCCACACCCACCCATGCGATTCCCGTTCCGATGACGGCGGCGACCAGGGCCAACGCCAGAGCCTCCACCACGAGCTGGGTGACCACCCGCCACCGGCTGGCGCCCAGCGCGGTGCGCACGCCCACCTCCCGGGTCCGCTGGGCGGCCCGGGCGAGGAGGAGGTTCGCCACGTTGGCGCACGCGATGAGCAGGACGAGGGAGACCGCGGCCAGCATGGTGTAGAGGAGCGCCACAGCTTCCGTGCCGATGGACTGCTCCACGTAGGACTGCATGACCG
>CAYGKI010000256.1:3576-5056 GCA_964350235.1 uncultured Gemmatimonadaceae bacterium
CCGGCGACACGCCCCCGTTCGTCTCCGGGTAGGCTTCGGAAAGGCGCCTGCCGATCCCCGTGAACTCGAGCATGGCCGCGTCGAGGGTCCGGCCCTCGGCGAGGGCACCGAACACGTTCAGCCAGGTGCCCTCGTTCCTGGGAATCTCCAGCGCGTTCATACGGAGGGGGACCCACACGTCCTGGCGGTTCGGGAAGCCGAAGTCCTCCGGCATGACCCCGACGATCTCCGCCTGCTCCCCGTTCACCTTCACGGTCTGACCCAGCGCGCCACGGTCTCCGTCGAAGCGCTCCATCCACAGGTCGTAGGACAGGATCACCGTGGCCGGGGCTCCGGGCTCGTCCTCCTCCTCGGTGAAGCCGCGCCCGAGGAACGGCGACACGCCGAGGGCATCGAAGGTGTTCGCGGTGACGAACGAGCCGTCGTACCGCTCGGGCTCGTCGCTCCAGCGGACGTTCACCGTGCCGGAGTAGAGCGCCGCCAGGTGCTCGAAGGAAGTCTGCTCCTCCCTCCAGTCCTGGTAGTCGTGGATGGAGACGCCCATGCTCTCCGCCCCGATGGACGGATTCGCGCGCTGCACGGCTACGATGCGGTCTCCGTTCTCGAAGGGGAGACCGCGCATGATCGCGCCGTACACGATGCTGAACATGATGGCGGTGAGCCCGATCCCCAGGGCGAGCGCCCCTACCGCGAGACCGGAAACCGCCGGGTGCTTGAGGAGCATCCTGAGCGCGTACCGAACATCCGTCATCAACCCCGCCATCGTCCTCTCCCCGTTCGGCGCGGCCCCTGGGGCCACGTGGGTGATCTCCGCCGACCCGACGCCCTACGAAAGGGTGGCGGGGCGGGTTTCGGACGGGGGGGGCGTCCAGGCCGAGGCGCCGTGAGGTCGTCGCGAGGTGACCCTGTGGATCCGTATGGCCGGCGAGCTGCGTGGGCCGCAGTCGGGTCAGCCCTCGCCCGCGTCCTTCAGAGCGCCGCCGAGCAGGAGGGTCACGATGGAGACCACCAGGCTTCCCAGCAGCGCCGTTCCGAACCCGGACACGGTCAGCGCGTCGGTGAGGCGTGCGGTGACGAGGAGCACCACCGCGTTCACCACGAACGCGAACAGACCCAGCGTGACGATGAGGAAGGGCAGGGAGAAGAACAGGAGGATGGGCTTGAGCAGGGCATTGAGGAGCCCGAAGACCAGAGCCACCAGGAGCACGTCGAAGAAGCCGCCGGACAGGCCGATGTCGTCGATGAGCCACGCCGCGGCGGACAGCGCCAGGGCGTTCACGATGAGCCGGATCAGGAAGTTGCGCATGCGCTATTCGTACCTCAGGGCGTCCATGGGATCAACCCGGGAGGCCCGCCGTGCCGGAATGAGGGCCGCCCCGAGCGCGATTCCAGACAGCAGCACGGCCACGCCGGCCAGCACCCACGGATCGTACCCTTCCACGCCGAACAGCAGCGACTGCGCCGCGCGCCCGAGGACGAT
>CAYGKI010000257.1:0-5053 GCA_964350235.1 uncultured Gemmatimonadaceae bacterium
GCGATGCCTACGTCGTGCTGGAGGACGCGGACGTGCACCGGGCCGCGGAGGCCTGTGTCACCAGCAGGCTCATCAACTCCGGCCAGAGCTGCATCGCGGCCAAGCGCTTCGTGGTGGTGGACGCCGTGCGAGACGCCTTCGAGGCGCGGGTGGTGGCGCTGATGGGCGCCCGCCGAATGGGCGACCCCAGGGCCCCCGGGACCAACGTGGGCCCCCAGGCCCGGGTCGACCTGCGCGACGAGCTGCACAGGCAGGTGCAGGACAGCGTGGAGGCCCGCGCGCGGTGCCTTCTGGGCGGCACCGTGCCCGAGGGTCCCGGAGCCTTCTATCCACCCACCGTGCTCGCCGACGTGAAGCCCGGGATGCCCGCCTACGACGAAGAGCTCTTCGGGCCGGTGGCGGCCATCATCCCGGCGGCGGACGAGGACGAGGCCATCCGGATCGCCAACGACAGCGTGTTCGGGCTGGGCGCCGCGGTGTTCACCGAGGATCGCCAGCGAGGGGAGCGCATCGCCAGGGAGGAGCTGCAGGCCGGTGCATGCTTCGTGAACGCCTTCGTCCGGTCCGACCCGCGGTTGCCGTTCGGAGGGATCAAGGAGAGTGGCTACGGCCGCGAGCTCTCGCCGCTGGGAATTCGGGAGTTCGTGAACGTGAAGACCGTCTGGGTGGAGTAGCTCCGTCACGCCTCGATGGCGGCGAACAGGTTGTTGAGCGGCGCCGTGTCTCGGAGGTCACGCCACGTCAGCCCGCCCATCATGGCGATCTGGATGGCGGAGGCGATCTCACCCCCGTCGAGGCCGAGAATGGAAGCCCCGAGCACCTGCCCGGAGTCGGCATCCACCACGGCCTTCATGAGCCCCCTGGTCTCGTCGGTCTCCACGGCCCGCGCGGCCCGGTCCATGGGCATGCTCGCCACGAGCACGTCGTGGCCCCGTTCCCGGGCCTCCCGCTCGGTCAGGCCTACGCGGCCCAGCTGCGGATCGGTGAACAGCGTGTAGGGCACCAGCCGTCCCGCCCGCGACGCCCCGCCCTGGCCGAGCACGTTCTGCCGCACGATCCGGTAGTCGTCGTACGCGATATGGGTGAACGGCGGGCCGCCGTTCACGTCGCCCAACGCCCAGACGCCGTCGGCCGTCGTGCGAAGGGCGTCGTCCACCACGATGTACCCGCGCTCGTTGCGCGCGATGCCGGCCAGCTCAAGCCCCAGGGCGTCGGCGTTGGGCACCCGTCCCACCGCCAGCATGAGGTGGCTTCCACGTACGCCCGTCTCCCAGGTCCCTTCGCCGAGTCGCACTTCCACGTCGGCTCCCACGCTCCTCACCTCGCTGGCCATGGCCCCGCAGCGGAAGTCGATCCCGTCCTCCGAGAGGATCTCACGAAGGGCCTCACGGATGTCGTCGTCCTCCCTCGGCGCGATCCTGTCGGCGGCCTCGACGACGGTGACCCCGGCACCGAAGCGACGGAACATCTGGGCGAACTCCAGGCCGATGAAGCCGCCACCCAGGATCACCAGATGCCGAGGTACTTCCGACAGCTCCATGAGCGACGCGTTGTCCAGCCACGGCACGTCCCCGAGCCCGGGGATCTCGGGGACCCGATTCCGCGTGCCCGTGTTGATGAACACCCGGTCCGCGGTCATGGACCGCTTCGAGCCGTCCTCCGCCGTGACGTCCAGGGTCCGTGACCCCGTGAACCGGGCCTCTCCCAAGACCAGGTCGAGCCCGTCGACGCGCGTCAGCCCCTTCTCGCCGCCCGAGCTCCACGCATCGACGATCTCGCGCTTCCGGCGCCTGACCTCGCCCAGGTCCACGCGCACGTCGCCGACCCGCACACCGTAGTCACCGGCCCTCCGGGCCACGTACGCCACGCGCGCGCTGGCCACCATGGTCTTGGTGGGCGTGCAGCCGTCGATGACGCAGGTGCCCCCCACACGACCCTTCTCGATGATGGCGGTCTTGAGGCCGGCCTCGCCGAGTGCGCCGGCGAGCGGCTTCCCGGCCTGTCCCGTGCCGATGACGACGGCGTCGTAGTGCTCCATGATCGCTCCGCGTTGCTCGTGGATCGGTTCGTCTGCCCAATGCCGCATCCCACCCCCGTGTTCCCGCCGGGATGCCGCCGCAGGGCAATGAAGAAGCGGGCCCCCGGAGATCCGGGGGCCCGCTCATGGCACCGCGAGCTGTCGCCAGCTCGGCTTCAGCAGTGCTCCTCGTACGCCTTCTTCAGGTCCGCCGCGATATCCTCGGGATGCCGGCCCTCGATGAGGTGGCGCTCCATGAAGTAGACCAGCTCGCCGTCCCTGAACAGCGCCACGGAGGGCGAGGAGGGCGGATAACCGGTGACGTACTCGCGCGCCTTCTCGGTGGCGTCGAGATCTTGACCGGCGAACACGGTGGTGAGCACCTCCGGCTTCTTCTCACCCTGCAGGGAGAGATAGACGGCGGGACGCATCATGGCGGCAGCACAGCCGCACACCGAGTTGAAAGCGAGAAGAGTGGTCCGCTTCTCCTCTCCCAGGATCCCATCCACGTCGTCCGGCGTCTTGAGCTCGGTGAACCCGATGCGAACAAGATCCTCACGCATGGGTGCGACCATCATCTCGGGGTAGGGCATGTCGGTATCTCCTGCGGTCCGGTCCACGAAAGCCTGGGTTGGACGCGTGGCTACCCCGATGCCCGGCCCCGGGGTCCGTGAACGCGACGCGGCCCGCCCCGGAGACCCCGTCGAAACAAGGGCTCCGGGTCCGGGCCGCGATCCATCCAGAAGGGCTCGACCATCGCTCAGCAGCTCTGGCAGTTGTGGTTGTTCTTGGCGCCGAGGCTCTCCAGAAGCGCGATGGTCTGCGGGAACGGCTGCACGCGCTGCCTGGGCCCGTTGGCCATGTCCACCGTGGTCTCGCCACCCCGGCTGACGGTGGTCACGTCGGCACCCTGCTCCACGAGATACTGGATGAGCTCGTTGTCCCCTCGCGCCGCCGCATGGTGGACCGCCGAGTATCCGTTCAGATCCCGGGCGTTCACGTCGGCGCCGAGCTCTTCCACCAGATAGCGTACCGCGGGAATCCAGCCGTCCGGCGCGTGGGAGTGCTGATTGGCGGCGAATCCCTCGCCGTATCCGACGCCGGACGCGGCGTGGATGGGATAGACGGCCGGACCACCCACCGGAACCTCCGGGAGCCCGGACGGATCCTCTTCCGGCTCGTCCTCCGGACGGAAGACGAATCGGCGGGTGGGCACCTTCCGGGTGGGGATGTTGGGATCGGCGCCCCACGCCACCAGCAGCCTCATGGCCTCCACGTCCGTGGCGTACGCCGCCCTCCAGAAAGCCGTGGCGCCGGCGAACTGAACGCCGAGCATGTCGAAGTTGAAGGACGTGTACCAGACGTGCCGGCCCGTCCTGTGGTTCACGTCGGCGCCCGCTTCCAGGAGCGCGGTGAGCAGCTCCAGGTAGTCGGTGCGCTGCTGGGTGAACATCTGCGGCTGCGGATACGCGGCCTTCGGCCCCCAACGCCGGTTCAGCACGGTGAACAGCGGGGCTGCCCCGTCCTCCGCCACCTGGTTCGGATCGGCGCCTCGGGCCAGGAGCTCCATGCCGAGATCGAAGTTCCCGTTGATCAGCGACATGAGCAGGGGGCTGGTGCCGTCACCGGCGGTTCCCTGATTCACGTCGGCACCGGCATCGAGGAGCACCTCGGCCACCTGGGCGAAGCCGGCGCGGGCCGCGAAGTGGAGGGCGGCGAAGCCCCCCTCGCGACCCACCAGATCGTCGTAGGACAGGGGGCGCTCTTCCTCCGCCGGTGCCTCTTCGGAGTCCTCATCCTCGGCGGATTCCTCCTCCACCTCTTCCGCGGGCTCCTCGGCTTCCGGCTCCTCGACGGGAGCCTCGGCGGCCTCCTCGACCGCCTCCTCCGAAGCCACCGGCTCCTCGACGGCCTCCTCGGCCGGAGCCTCCTCCGCCTGCTCCTCTGCGGGTGCCTCTGCGGCAGGCTCCTCCTCTTCCTGCTGCCGCGGGGCAGGCGGACCGCCCCGGGGGGCCGGCTCCTGCGCGGGCTCCGACACCCCTTCCTCCACCGCGCGCCGAGCCGCAACCAGCGCCTGCCGGCGCTGCCTCGCCGGACGATCCTCCGCCGCCAGCGCGGGGATCTCGATGACCCGGCTGGTGAGGCTCAGGTCCGCCCCGGCCTCGACGAGCGTGCGCACGGCCTCCAGCCGGTTTGCCGCGGTCGCCCACATCAACGGGGTGAGGTCGTTGTCCCCGGCCGGCTCGTCGACCCCGACGCCTGCCGCGAGCAGCGCCGCCACCGACTCGTGGCGTCCCGCGCCCGCCGCGTAGTGGAGGGCGGTGACCCCCGTCGCCGTGCGAGCGCCCGCCTCCGCACCTCCATCCAGGAGGGCCTGGACGGCCCCCACATGCCCCGCGCGACTGGCCAGGTGAAGAGGCCGGTAGTCTCCGAGGCGCGTGGTGGCCTCCACGTGGGCGCCGGCATAGACCAGCACTTCGATGAGATCCACCCGACCCTGCTCCGCCGCCCAGTGCAGCGCGGTCATGCCGTCACCCTGGGCCGCGTTCACGTCGGCACCCTGCCTGAGCAGGACGCGCACGGCCTCCACGTCACCCCGCTGGGCGGCATCCGCCACCGGAACTTCCGGAGGCGCGGAAGAAGCGCTGAGCAGCAGCGTCACGAGCACGGCGCCAAGGCCGTGGCTCCTCAGCCCGCGACTCATCGGGAGCGCTCCATGGCAGCGGTCGACGGCCCCGTGAACGGGAAGGCTCCGCTGCTGTTCCCGAAGCTCTCCATGTCGTCCATCCCGAGGCTGTGCATGGCGCTGAGCAGCGCGTTGGCCATGGGCGTGCCGTCGGGGGCCTTGAGGTGCAGCCCGCCCTGGGGCAGCCCGGTCCGCTCGCCGCCCAGCAGGACCAGCGGGCATCGCTTGTGGTTGTGCAGGTTGGGATCGCCCATGGCCGACCCGTACAGGACCATGGTGTTGTCCAGGAGGTGCGTATCCCCCTCGAAGGTCGTCTCCAGCTGCTCCAGGAAGTGCGGGACCAAGCTCAT
>CAYGKI010000258.1:0-2759 GCA_964350235.1 uncultured Gemmatimonadaceae bacterium
TCGATCTGGAGGCGTTGGTGGTCGCCCCGCTGGCGGTGACCAGCGTGCTCATCGTGCGCATCGTCGCCATCGATCCGCGCACCCAGCTGTTCGTGGCGCCCATGGCGGCCTTCTACGCCGGCAGAGGCGCGCTCTGGGTGGCCCAGGCCGTAGCGGAGCGGTTGAGCGCCCATGTCCGGCCGACGCTCCCACCCCGGCTGATCATGGGGGGGCTGGTGGCGGCGCTCCTAACCACGAGCCTTGCGGACCTCACGCTGAGCCTCACGGTGGGATCCCCCCACCACGTGGTCGCCGAGCAGAACGCGGCGGTGGGCGGGGCCATCCGACGGACCACGCCCGAGGACGCGTCGGTGGTGAGCTTCCATCCGGCCATCGCGCTCTTCGCGCACCGCGACTGGCGAGTCCTGCCCCTGGAGCCCATGCCGAGGATCGTGCGGTACGCCAAGGGTCAGCCCGAGCCGGTGCTGGTGCTCTCGGTGTTCTATCCCCCCCAGGTACGCCCTCTGGAGGAGCCGCACTACCTCATCGTCCCGGTGCCGGAGGACACGCCGGAGCACGACCGCTGGCGCATCGACGTCCCCACGGCGGGGACGGTCTTCGCATTCGGGCGTCTCGAGCCCGAGGGGGGCGTCCCCACCGACGCCCCGTAGCCCAGGCGACCGGGACGGGACGGCCCCTGCGCTCAGGCCATCGCCCCCGGGTCGCCGGCGGCGTCCACCAGCGCGTCCAGCCCCGCCAGGAAGCAGACCGCCCGGTCCGTCTCCCTGAAGCCCACCGCACCATGGAAGGCCAGGCTCGCCGCGTTCTCCGGGCCGGTGTCCGACGCGAGCTCCGCGCACCCCATGGCGCGGGCCCAGCGCGCCGCCGTCTGGACCAGGGCCCGCCCCAGTCCCGAGCCGCGCGCTTCCGGATCCACCCAGATCCCTTCCAGGTAGGCCACGGGAGAGGTGGAGCACCCCTCGGCATAGGAACGGAGCCCCAGCTCGGCGAATGCGCTGGCCGAGCCGGGCCCGTCACCGGCCACGAAGACCACCGTGGCGACCCCGGGACGGTCCAGGAGACCGTCGACCTCGGCCTCCTCGGCGTCCGGCCAGAGTGCCCGGCGCATGCGCACCAGATCGGCACGGTCCTGGCCGGTGGCCATCCGAATCTGCAGCACACGCCCCTCCGGCGACGTCCAGCTCCGCCGAACCTGCTCCAGGCGGGGGTCGGGCCATGCGCCGCCCCCGCGGAGTACCCCGGCGGTGGCGATCACCTGGCCGGCGTGACGGCGCGTATGCTCGGCGGCGTGGAAGAGCAGCCCTCCGACGGTGCTGGGCAGACCCGCTCGACCGACCCGCCGCGCCTCCCCCAGGGAATCCGGCGGCGTGCGACGCAGCACGTCCAGGGCTCCTTCGATGGCTTCGCCCACCTCCTCCAGCAGGATCCCCGCGCTCCGGGGTGGCGTGCCCGGGTCACGCTCCCTCGCCAGCGCTTCGAGCTGGGCCCGCGTGAGCGCCTCGCCTCGGGCGTAGGTGAGGAGCCGGTCCAGGCTCCCCACCACGTGCGTGAGATGGAAGCCCACCGAAGCCACGCCACCCGGGCGTGCCCAGAGCATGGGCACGGGCAGATCGTGGGCCCCGGCGGCCAGCTCCTCGCCTGCGTCGAGCAGGGCATGGGCCGCCGGCATCAACGCGTCGGGCACGCCGGGCACGGGCCCCTGGAGCCATGCCTCGGTCATGGAACCAGGCGGCGGTCCACCAGAGCCAGGAGCTCGGCGATGGCCCGCTCCAGCTGCTGGTCACGGCCCTCGTCCACGATCCCGGGCTCGTTGGGCACCAGGATGTCGGGCTCGGTCTGCCAGTTCTCGAGGAACCGTCCCGAGCGCGCGTCCTTCACGCCCCGGCCGGGCACGCCGAAGCCGATGCCGTCGAGGAGGGACTGACCTCCGCCGAAGGTGCACGTCCCGGGCACGGGCATCCCGATGAGCGGCCCCATGTCGAAGGTCTTGTAGGCCCACGCGAAGCAGTGACCGTCCGAGTAGTTCCCCTCCCCCGCCAGCACCGCCGAAGGCTTGGTCCAGCGGAAGCTCGGCTCGAACCCACTGCTCCGCTCGTCGGTGGTGTACTCGAAGAAGTGCTCGCCGCTGAAGAACATCTGCAGGTCCGCGACCAGATCGCCTCCCGGATTGAAGCGGGTATCCACCACGACGCCGTCCTTCTCGAAGTGTCTGCCCAGCACCTCTTCGAACGTGGAGCGGTAGGCCGCGTCGTTCATGCCGCGGACGTGCACGTAGCCCAGCTGGCCCCCACTGCGCTCCTCCACCTCGCGGCGGTTCCGCTCGACCCAGTGGTCGTAGCGGAGCTGGTTGGCGTCCGACGGAGACACGGGCTCCACCACCTCCTGGCGCGTGGATCCGTCCGGGTTCCGCAGGGCCAGAAGCACGTTGCGGCCGGCCTTCCGGTTGAGGACGCGCGCCAGATCCACGTCCTGGGTCAGCGCCTCACCGTCCACCGCCTCGATGACGGTCCCGGGCTCCACGTCCAGCCCGGCCCGGTCCAGCGGCCCCCCGCGCATCACCTCCGTGATGCGGATCCCCTCGCGCTCGGCGGCCTCGGGCGACTGGTCGAAGAAGATCCCCAGCGAGGCGGTCTCGTCGTTGTCGTCGTCTTCGTCGGCGGGGCGGTATCGGCCGCCCGAGTGGCTCACGTTGAGCTCGCCCAGCGCCTCGCCCAGGAGATCGGCGAAGTCCCGGTTGGTATCGATGTGGGGCAGGAACT
>CAYGKI010000258.1:2769-5040 GCA_964350235.1 uncultured Gemmatimonadaceae bacterium
TCACCGTGAGCTCGCCGTCCACGGGAATGGCGTCGCGGTCCCAGCCGTCGGGATCCACCACCGAGGCGTCCCCGTCGGCGGTGAGGAAGATCCGCTCCCTTCCGGCGTCCCAGGTGAGCTCGGCCGAATTCGCGTTGAGCCCCAGGACCTGCCGGGTCTCACGGGTCCGGAGGTTGGTGGACCAGAGATTGAGCCCTCGCTCGAAGCGCGCCAGGTAGTACAGCGACGCCCCGTCCTCGCTCACCAGGAAATCGCCCAGGGCCGAGGAGTGGATGGTGAGGCGGGCCCGACGTTCCAGGGCGTTCTCGAAGTCCGGCACCACCGGCTCTTCGTCCCGGGCGTCGGCGTCATCGTCCCCGGGATCATCGGTTTCCCCCCTGGCCTCCCGGGCCAGGGCGAGCTCCTCCTCGGTGAGGGGGAACTCGTCCCAGGCGTCCTGCGTGAAGAACATGGCGTAGACGTCCGCCTCGGTGGTCCCGGTGGCCCGGAGGCTCCGTAGCCCGTCCCGGTTGCTCCGCCAGATCATGGCGCGGCCCCCGAGGATCCACTGGGGATTGGTGTCCACGAACCCGCTACGGGTGAGGTTGTGGATCTCCCCCGATCCGTCGGTGCGCACCACGCCGATGTCCGGCGTGGCGCGGCCGGGCACGTCCCACGTGAACAGCATCCAGCTCCCGTCGGGGCTCCACTCGAACTGGCCGCCGTTGAAGATGTGCTCGTCGGTGAGGAGGGTGACCACGTCCCCGGAGGCCCGGTCCAGCACGCGCAGGGTGTGGTAGTCCTCCACGAAGGCCACCCGACGGCCGTCCGGGGACAGGATGGGCTGCATGTTCTGCCGCTCGTTCACCACCACGGGACGCTCCTCCAGAAGCGTCGAGGCGAAGAAGTACGACTCCTCCTCCCGAGCCGGCGCCGCTTCCCATATCCCCCAACGGCCGTCCCGCTGGGATGCGTAGACGACGGCGGCGCTGTCCGGCGTGAACTGGACGTCCTCCTCCGTCGCCGGCGTCGCCGTGATCCTCTTGGTGGTGCCGGTCTCCACGCTGGTGGCCAGGACCTCGCCGCGGAACAGGAAGGCGACCTCCTTGCCCGTGGGCGACACCGCCAGGCCCTCGATGTCGTCGGAGACCTCCACGATCCGCTCGTCGTTCACCACGTGGTCGGCGGCGACCCGGACGGGCACGCGGCTCGGATCGGCGTCCCCGGGCGTCATGGTGTAGAGGAGTCCGTCGTGACCGAACGCCAGCGTGCCGTCGTCGGAAGACGACAAGAAGCGGACCGGGGCTCCGCGAAGCCTGGTGAGCTGCTCCGAGGGCCCGCCGGCCAGGGGGATGCGGTGGACGTTGTAGGTCCCGCTCTCCTCACTGAGGTAGAACACCGCGCTGCCGTCGGGAGAGAGGACCGGATCCCGGTCCTCGGCCGTGGACGTGGTCAGCTGGCGATGCGTATCCTGGACCCGGTCCCACACCCAGAGGTCCCGGGTGATGGAGGAACGGTGGTACTTCCGCCACTCGTCCTCCCCGCCCTTCCTGTCCTGGTAGACCACGGTGCGGCCGTCTCGTCCGAACACGACCTCTTCGGCCGGTAGCGTGGTGAGCTGGCTCACACGCCCTCCATCCACCGGCACCTGGTACAGCTCGGGAAGAGAGCCGGACGGGAACTGGCGGTTGTCCGCCGCATCCAGCCTGGCCGCGCCGAACACCACGTGCGTGCCGTCGGGGGTGAACGCGAACGGCGTCTCTTCGGTGGAGTGGAAGGTGAGCCTCCGGGCGGCCCCGCCGGCGGCGTCCATGACGAAGACCTGGTCGTTTCCGAAACGGTCGCTGGCGAAGGCGATGAGGCTCCCGTCGGGGCTCCACACCGGGCGGTGGTCGTAGGCGGGGTGCCGCGTAAGCTGGACGGCGGTGCCTCCGCTGGCCGGCACGCGCCACAGATCGCCCATGTAGGAGAAGGCGATGGTGGTGCCGTCGGGCGAGATGGCCGGATACCGCATCCAGGCGGCTTCTCCCTGGGGGAGGTCACGCCCTGCCGTCTCCACCTGACCCGCGGGGTCCTGGGCCCGGACGGGGCCCACCGTGGCGGCCAGGATGACGAGGAGCGCGGGGAGTCGTCGAGCGAGGGTCTTCATGGCCGTCGGGGCTGGAGGGAGCTCGGGCGCGAGACGCCGGGGGCCTGTGTGCCGAATGTCCCGAGGTCGCCACGGGCCCGCAAGCCGCAGGCGTCCCGCGGGCGCCCCAGCGCCTCAGGATTCCGGCAGAGCGGCGACGAGCG
>CAYGKI010000259.1:0-5029 GCA_964350235.1 uncultured Gemmatimonadaceae bacterium
GCCGCCCCCGCCGCCTGGAAGTCGCCGTTCCTCAGGTACGCCCGGCCCAGAAGGAAGGCCGACTCGTACGCCCAACCCCCTCCAGGGTCGCTGCGGAACCCCGCGGCCGCCTTCCGGATCACGTCGGCGTACCTCTGTTGCGCGAGGCTGTCGCGTCCTTCCCGGCGCAGACGCTCGGCTTCCTCGAAGAGCTGCTCGGCGTTGTAGATGGTGTTGTAGTACGTGCAGGCGGTGCCCAGCATCAGCATCCCCGTGACGGCCACGCCGGCCTTCTTCACGGGAGCCCGCATCACCTCGATCCGAGCCCGTTCCCGGGGGGATAGCGCTCCAGGAACGAGAGGATGGCCGTGGCGATGGCCTCTGCCGATCGCTGCTGGAAGTCGTCCCGCGAAAGGAGCCTGGCCTCGTCGGGGTTCGTGACGAAGCCCACCTCCACCAGGACCGAGGGCATGATGGCGTTGGTCAGGACCGCGAGAGGCGCCTGCTTCACACCCCGGTTGGGTCCGGGATGGAACTCGTCCAGCTCTTCCTGGACGAACTGGGCGAGAAGCGCCGACCAGTGGGCGTGGTCGAAGTTCCGTAGCTCCCGGAGGATGAAGTCCAGGTCGGATTGACGACTGGCGTCCAACCCCCGCCCCCGGATGCTCAGCGGGGCATTCTCGTTGGCCGACACGCGCCGCTCGTCCTCCGTCCGCGCCTCGGAGAGGAAATACGTCTCGAAGCCGCGGGTGGTGCTCCGCGCCGGGAAGGAGTTGGCGTGGATGGAGACGAAGACGCCGGGCCGCTCCCCTTTGGTGTCGGTGGCCAGGAGCCCTCGGTCCCACACGTCGACGAAGTCGTCCTCTTCGCGGGTCATCCTCACCTCGATGCCCGGCTGGCGCCGCAAGATGTCGGCGAGACGACGCGATACCGCCAGCGCCACGTCTTTCTCCCGGACACCGTGTCCGACAGCGCCCGGATCCGCGCCACCGTGTCCCGCGTCCACCCACACCACGCGGACACCTTCATAGGGGGACGGGGGGGGAGGATCGGGCTCGGACGGCGGCCCCGTATCCGCGGCGGCCGTCTCGGGGGGTCGGGCCCGGCCACCCTCGTCACGGGCTCCGCCTTCACCCAGGGCACGGTCCGGCCCGTCCGAGGGGGCCGTGGCGCGAGGCGTGGAAGGGTCGCCGGCCCGCAGCCGGCCGGTCCCGGCATCGTAGTCGTAGTACTCCGGCATCCGCTCCGGGAAGAAGTCGGTGAGAAGCTGCACCGGCAGGTAGGCCTCCCCGGCGGAACGGAACGGCGGATCCGCGAGCTGGAGCGCGGCCCCGTCCCATCGGAAGAACGGCGTCCCGAGGCTCAGGCGCACCTCGGCGCGCCCGTCCGCCGTCAGCGTGACGTCGTCACCGTCGGCGTCCACGCTCCAACCGAGCTCCCGGAAGGTCGACAGCGGCAGGGTGGCGTATCCGCGCTCCGCGAAGAGGGCGAGTGAGGCCACCCTGCCGTCCTCGCGCTCCACCTGGAGGCTCGAGGCCACCTGCGCCCGTGCCGGAGCGGACGTCATCGCAAGACCGGCGGCGGCGAGGAGCAGCGCGACCCGGCTCCTCCGGACCCTGCTCATCGGTGTGCCTGCACGGCCCGGCGGGCCTCCCGGTCCTGCTGCTTCTTCTTCAGCGCGTCGCGCTTGTCGTGGAGCTTCCGACCCCGCGCCACGGCGAGGGTCGTCTTGGCGTATCCGCGGGTGAAGTAGATGTCCAGGGGGATGAGCGTGAGCCCCTTCTCCTCCACCTGGCCCACCAGCTTTCGGATCTCGTGCTTGTGGAGGAGCAGCCTACGCGGCCGCAGCGGGTCGACGTTCGCCCGATTCGCCTGTTCGTAGGGGCTGATGTGCAGGCTGTAGAGCCACGCCTCGCCGCCCTCGATACGGGCGAACGCGTCCTGGAACGAGACCTGGCCGGCCCGGAGTGATTTCACCTCGGGGCCCTTCAACGCCATCCCGGCCTCGAAGGTCTCAAGGATGTCGTATTCATGACGCGCCTTCCGGTTGCGGGCCACGACCTGCCGACCGTTCTCGCTCACCGCTGCTCCTCGAAGCTCACGACCCCGACCCTGCTCGCCTTTCTCATGGTGGATACCTGGGCGAACTCACCCCCGAGGATGAACACCAGGGACCCGTAATAGATCCAGAAGAACAGCACCGCGACGGTGGCCAGATTGCCGAAGGCCGACCCGTAGTCCGCCACGTCGGTGGCGTACCACGAGAAGGCCGTCTTGAGCAGCTCGTGACCCACGGCGGTGAAGGTGGCCGCGATGATGGAGGTTCTCCACGGCACCCGTCGCGCGGGCATGTATCGATAGGTGATGAGGAACAGGATCCACACCGACCCGAACGCCAACGACATGCCGAAGGCGCGTTGCGCCACGGTGAGCGTCCACCCCTGCAGGGCCAACAGGTCCACCACGAACTCCATGGCCGCGGAGAGCGCCACGGTCACTCCCAGGTTCAGGGTGAGGAGCACCACACCGATCAGGACCACGGCGATGTCGAACAGCTTGGCGGCCACGATGCCTCTGCGGCGGCCGACGTCGAAGATCTCCCTCAGGGCCGTGCGGACCGTGCCGGCGAGCCGCGTGGCCAGGAGCACGAAGAACACCAGGCCCACCACGGTGAAGCCCGTGCGCTGCTCCACCAGGCCGTCGGTGAGCTCGCGCACGAACCCCGACAGGTTCACACCGGCGTCGGGCAGGATCTCGGACACGCCCGCCACGACGGCCCCGGTGGGGTCGGCGAAACGGGAGCTCAGCAGGATTCCCGTAAGCCCGATCCCCATGAGGAGGAGCGGGAAGAGCGCGATGAGGACGTTGAACGCGATGGCGCCCGCCATGAAGAAGACATCGTCGTCGTCCGCCTTCTCCACCATGCGGCGCAGGAACTCAAGCGCCCGTGCCCCGACCCCCAGATGCCTGGGGCGCTCCGCGGGGGTCAGTCGTTCGCTCCGCCCTCTTCAGCGGTACCCGACGCCGCGGCTTCACGTGCCGCCTGGACGCCCGCCCGGTAGGCCGCCTTGGAGCGCTCGAGCTTCCGTTCCAGATCCTCGCGCGCGTCGTGGGCCGCCGTGCGGCCGGCGTCCACGGCGTCACGCACCTCGTCGAGTCGGGACTGCACGCCTTCCCGGGCGTGGTCCAGGCGCTCTTCGAGATTCCGCTGGGCCTCTCGTACCCTGTCCTCGGCGGACTCACGGAGCCTCCGAGCCCGATCCCTCAGCTCGGCCTGGGTCTCCTCGCCCGACCTCGGGGCGAACAACAGAGCCAAGCCGGCGCCCACCAGGGCCCCGACCACGAAGGCGCCCGCGCCTCCGCCCGAGTCCTTCTCGATGACGATATAGGGTACGTCGTTGTGATCACGCATCGTTCATCCTCCGGATGGCCTGGAAGTTCGGTCGACCGGCTATCTCAATCTAACAGGTCGGGGAAAAAGTCGAGCGAGCCCCGAGCGGGAGCCCATCCGCCGGCACGCGCCGACGGGGACGGGGTCACACGGCCCAGCGGGGATCGGGTGGCGCGATCTCCGGAGCCTCGACGCCGGCGCGCCCCATCAGCCCGTACGTCAGTTGCTTCCCCAGCTCGACCCCCGGCTGATCGAGGGGGTCGACGCCGTAGAGCCCTCCCGCATACACCGTGGCCACCTGGAGGAGCATGAGGAGCTCTCCCAGGGTCTCGGGCGTGACCTCGGGCAGGACGAGCGTGGCGTTGGGCCGACCCTCGCGGCGCAGCGCCTCCGCCGTCGCCTTGCGCTCCGTGGCCAGAAGGCCACCGAGGGTGTGCCCGCCCAGATAGGAGAGCGCGTCGATCTCCGGATGCCGCGCCGGGATGGACAGGTCCTCCCCGGGATCTTCCACGTCCACGAAGAGCACCACCTTGTCGTGGGGCCCCTCCATGAGAAGCTGGAGCAACGAATGCTGATCCGTGGCGCCCAGTGCCGCCAGGGGTGTGGGCCCCGTGTTGCGCCGCGTTCCGTCTTCCCCGAAGGCCTTGCCGAGGCTCTCCGCCCAGAGCTGCTGGAACCAGGATGCCACGGATCTCAGCCTGTCCGCGTAGGGCATCATCACGTGGATGGGCCTCCCCTGGCCTGTGTCCGCGTGGTGGAGGAGCGTGGCGAACAGGCCGGCGGGATTGGCAGCCAGCTCCGGGGTGCGGCACCGCTCCTCCATGCGAGCGGCCCCACCCAGCAGGCGGGCCGGATCCACCCCGCATATGGCGGCCGGGAGCAGCCCCACGGGCGAGAGCACGCTGAAGCGGCCACCCACGTTCTCGGGGACCCCCAGCGCCGGGATCCCCTCCGCCTCGCTCAGCTGGCGAAGGACGCCCCGGGCCGGATCGGTGGTGAAGAGGAAGTGGCCGCGGGCCTTGTCGCGTCCCACGGCCGCCTCCACCCGCTCACGGGCCACCAGGTACTGGGCCATGGTCTCCGCGGTGGCGCCCGACTTGCTGATCACGTTGAAGAGCGTGCGCGCCGGGTCCACGCGCTCGAGAAGCCCCCGGAACGTGAACGGATCGGGATTGTCCACCACGTGGAGCCTGGGGAAGTGCTCCCGCTCCTCGGAGGTCCGCTGGTTCCAGAAGGGCCCGAGGAGGGCGTCTCTCAGAGCGATCCCGCCCAACCCCGACCCACCTATGCCGAGGACGACCACGTCCTCGAACCACTGCCCGTACCCTTCGGCCAGCTCGAGCACCTGGCTCACCGACTCGGACGCGTAGGGGAGCTCGAGGAAGCCCAGCTCACCCGCGGCCTTCCGGGCCTCGAAGCGCGCATGGGCACCCCGGAAGCGCTCCGCCAGGACTCCGGACAGCTGTTCGGTGGCCACGCCTCCATCGAGACGGGGCGCCATCATGTTTCCGAAGTCGAATCTCAAGCCGGCCATGGGGCGAAGCTCCGTGGGAGACGAGAAGGGACTGGATACGGCCGTTGCACCATCAGATCTCCACCGAGAGTCCGTCGTAGGCGCCGAACACGCCTTCCGGGAGGCGAGCGTCGAGCTCGGACTGG
>CAYGKI010000260.1:0-276 GCA_964350235.1 uncultured Gemmatimonadaceae bacterium
TACGCCACCGGGTTGAGCCGTGAGGACATGGACAAGGCACAGGTGGGCATCGCGTCCATGTGGTGGGAGGGGAATCCCTGCAACATGCACCTCCTGGACCTGGCGGGAGCGGTAGCCGAAGGGGTCCGGGATGCCGGGCTTCTGGCCATGCGGTTCAACACCATCGGGGTGAGCGACGGCATCTCCATGGGCACCGACGGCATGAGCTACTCGCTCCCGTCCCGGGACCTCATCGCCGATTCCATCGAGACGGTCATGAGGGCGCAGTGGTACGAC
>CAYGKI010000260.1:286-4176 GCA_964350235.1 uncultured Gemmatimonadaceae bacterium
ATGGTGACCATCCCGGGGTGCGACAAGAACATGCCGGGCGCGCTCATGGCCATGGCCCGCGTGGATCGGCCCGCGCTCATGGTTTACGGCGGGACGATCCGGGCCGGCAGGCTCGGAGACGAGTCCCTGGACATCGTCAGCGCCTTCGAGAGCTATGGGGCGCTGCTGGCGGGAAAGATCGACGACCAGAGGTTCGAGAACATCGTGTCCCACGCATGCCCGGGCGCGGGCGCGTGCGGGGGCATGTATACCGCCAACACCATGGCCAGCGCCGCCGAAGCGCTGGGCATGACCCTGCCCTACAGCGCGTCCACCCCCGCCACCGACCCCGCGAAGCAGGAGGAGTGCAGAGCCGCCGGACCCGCGCTGCGACGCCTCCTGGAGCAAGGCTTGACCCCACGGTCCATCATGACCCGTCGCGCCTTCGAGAACGCCATGGTGCTGGTCACGGCCCTGGGAGGATCCACCAACGCGGTCCTTCATCTCATCGCCGTCGCCAACGCCGCCGGTGTCCATCTGGGCATCGACGACTTCCAGGCGGTGAGCCAGCGGACGCCGTATCTGGCCGACCTCAAGCCGAGCGGACGTTGGGTCATGGAGGACCTCCACCGCGTGGGCGGCGTTCCGGCCGTCCTCAAGCTCCTCCTGGCGCATGGGTTGGTGGACGGGGATTGCCTGACCGTCACCGGACGCACGCTGGCCGAGAACCTGGCCGAGGTTCCGGGACTCTCCCATGGCCAGGAGGTGGTGCGCCCTCTGGACGAGCCCATCAAGGCCACGGGCCACCTGAGGATCCTGCGGGGAAGCCTGGCCCCCGACGGCGCCGTGGCAAAGATCACCGGCAAGGAAGGACTGCGCTTCAGCGGGCCCGCGAGAGTCTACGATCGAGAAGAGGCCGCCCTGGAGGGTCTGAGGGGTGGAGAGATCCGACCGGGGGACGTGGTGGTCATCCGCTACGAAGGACCGAAGGGCGGACCAGGCATGCCGGAGATGTTGACCATCACCTCCGCCATCATGGGAGCCGGGCTGGGCTCCTCGGTGGCGCTGGTCACCGACGGGCGGTTCTCCGGTGGGAGCCACGGCTTCGTGGTGGGGCACGTGACGCCGGAAGCCCAGGATGGGGGCGCCATAGCCCTCGTCCGTGACGGGGACGTCATCACCGTGGACGCGGAGCACGATCGGATCGAGTGGGAAGTCGGTCCCGGGGAGGTCGCTGCCCGGCGGGCCGCTTGGGAAGAGCCCGCCCTCCCCGTCACCCACGGCGTGCTCCGGCGGTACGTGAGGACCGTGTCCTCCGCCTCCCTCGGATGCGTGACCGACGGGTGATCCGGTGAACGTCCTGGTGGTGGGTGCGGGAGGCCTGGGAAGCTACGTCGGCGGGGTCCTCGCGCGAGCCGGCCATGAGACGGCTCTGCTTGCGCGCGGCGCCCACGCCCGGGCGGTCAGGGCCGAGGGGCTCGAAATACGGACACCCGACGAGACCTGGCGTGCCCACCCCGAGTGCCTGGGGGCCGACGACCAGCTGCCCGCCACGGACCTGGTGGTTCTTGCGGTGAAGTCCTACTCGCTGGCCGAGGTGACGCCCACCGTGGCGCGGCTCGCGAAGGAAGGCGCGGTGGTGCTGTCGCTCCTGAACGGGGTGGACGTCGCGGAGCGCCTGGAATCGGCGGGCGTCCCCGGCCGCGCCATCGTGGACGGAGTCGCCTATCTCACCGCGTTCAGGACCGCGCCGGGACGCATCGAGCGTAAGGGGCGGCACCAACGCCTCGTGGTGGGCTCGTCCACGGGGGCGCCGCCGGCGGCGCTGGAGCGGGTGGTCTCCGTCTTCGCCGCCACGGGTGTGGAGGTGGAGGTCGCCGAAGACATCCTGGCCGAGCTCTGGTCGAAGATGGCTGTGGTGTGCTCTCTCTCGGTCCTGTGCGGCATGACCGGATCGGCCATCGGCCCCATCCGGGCCCATCCGCTGGGCGCCTCGCTCCAGGCACGAGCCATCGGTGAGGTCCTGTCCGTGGGTCGCGCGGTGGGGGCGGAGATTCACCCCGACGCCGAAGCCTCCGTGGGTCGGGTGCTGGACGCCTTCCCGCAGGACTTCTACCCGAGCGTGCTCCACGACCTGAGAAGCGGCCGTCCGACGGAGATGGTGCACCTTGCCGGAGCCGTGGCGCGCATCGGACGGAGCGTCGGCCTGCCGACGCCGCTGGCCGACGCGGCCACCTGCGCCGTGGCGCTCGTGGAGGCCCGCGCGGCGGAAGCAGGCGGCTGAAAAGAAGCGACCCCGGACGGCCGAAGCCGCCCGGGGCCGCGATACGAAGGAGACATCAGCCCTTCGTCATCCCATCCCTTCCTCCGCATCTCACACCCGGCGCCCTTCCCCACCCCGCTCGTCGCGCGTCCCGTCGAACACCCAGAGTGACCCTTCCGTCCCATACGACGAGATCGGGATCGAAAAGGTTGCAGGAGGGGCACTCGAAAGCCGAGGCCGGTGTAGAGCGTCGTCGGAAACGTGTTACCGTTCGCCTCCCGGCGAACCTGAATGTGGAGCTTTCGTTGCAACTCTCGACACCCCGACTCGTCCTCGGTCTCGCCTTCACCGTGCCGCTGGCATGCGTGGCGGCCCCTACCATGGCCCAGGAGGCGCTGCCCGACGGGTTGGCCAACCTGGAGCGGGAGCGATCGCGGCAGTGCGTGCCGGTCCTGGCGCGCCTGGAAGCCCTGGAATCGAGCCTGGAGCCCCTGGCGGAACGGTCACAGAGGCTCATGGAGATCGCCAACGCCATCCTCCTCGAGGATCGTGCGAGCGTGGAGCCCCTGGATGCCTCGGACCCGGTGGAGGCCGACGTGGCTGCCTGGTTCGAGCGCGACCTGGCGTTGGCCAACCGGTACCTGGAGACCGAGGACGAGACCCTGGTGGTCGAGCGCGATCAGGATCGCCAGGCCATCAAGGAAACCGTCTCCTCGGCGCTCATGGAGGTCCAGGCCGAGGCCAACGCCACCATCGCCGCAGCCGGGGAGCTGACGACCCCGCTGGGAGGATGCGACGGCGCCATCCTCCTCCGTCCCACCGTGCTGGAGGCGTGTGAGACGTCCGAGAGTCCCGTGTGCGACGCGGCCCGGGCCGCCGAGCCACGTGCCCCATATCGGTTCGTGGATGACGCCGCGGACCTCTGGCAGGTTCAGGAGATGCGGCCCTGGACCAGCCCCACGCCCCTCACGGTCACGCCCGACGGTCAGCTCGGGGGGGCACGAACCCTCGGATACGCCAGGAACGGCAACCTGACCCTGAGTCTGGCATTCGCCCCTCTCATCGGGGCTCGGGAGGAGTTCACGCCGGAGCAGCTTTCGCGATTCCAGGAGATCGTGGACTCGGCGGGCTTCTCCTTCGATCACCCCGACGTCGCCTTCGTCCCGGCGCTCTCGTTGCGGGCGTCCGTGGCGGCGCCGCTCGCCGGCGAATCGGTGTATGTCCTGCACTTCGACGGCCCCGAAGCGGCCGACCCGGTCTGGACCGGTGTGGCGGGCCAGGCCGTGGAAGTCACCTTCCCGGTGGCGCCGAGACACCTGGCGCGGTTGGCCGCGGGCCATCCCCTTCGCTTCACCGCGGTGGTGGAAGCCACCGCCGACAGTGAGGCCGCCGGAGACGTGGCCTACAGCGTGGAGTTCACCCCTCTGAACCAGTCGCCGGCCACTTCCGCGCTCCTGGCCTACATGTCGGAGCAGCTCTCACGGGACCTGCACCAGATCCTCCCTGAGGGAGGCCGCTGAAGCGACCGCGGCACGGCGTGGGGGAGCCGCGGCCGCGGCGCTCCCACGCCGACGTCAGTGGACGATGTTCCGCTTGCGTAGGTGCGCGGTCACCGCTCCGACGAGCAGCGGCCGGATCCAGGCCGCCC
>CAYGKI010000260.1:4186-5024 GCA_964350235.1 uncultured Gemmatimonadaceae bacterium
CGAGCAGGGGTCGGATCCGATACCGGGACGATCGTTCGAGCTCGGACCCCTCGGCGGTCACCGATGGAGGCGGCGCCATCTCCTCCACCAGCCTCCGATTCTGGAGCGACTCGAAGATCTGGTAGCTCTCCTGGCGCCCCACCCGGAAGACCCCGCAGTACTCGTCCAGGGTGAGCGTCCGGTGCTCCAGCAGCGCCTTGAGGGTGAAGTTCTGGGTATCGCCCAACCCCTCCAGCACGCTGAAGTCGGGCCGGACCAGGGGATGCAGGAGCACCTCTCCCTCCTTGGCTTCGAAGTCCGCGGCCAGGAGCCAGTGGAACATGGCCAGCTTGAGGTTGCCCAGGGAGATCCGATGCAGCTGCTCGAAGAAGTCCTGCTCCAGTAGGCGCTGATGACACTCGGTCCCACGCAAACGCCTGGCCCGGCGCCGTAGGAGCGCGCGCCCCTCGCGAGGCTCCAGGAAGCGCAGTCTCAGCCCGCTCCGCCGATGCCTCTGGAGGATGGTCTCCTTGAGGCGGTCCGCGCTGAGAGGAGGGAGCTGGAGTCCGTCCACCTGCAGGACCGCCGTGGCCTCCACCTTTCCAAGGAGCTGCCAGGCCGGCTGGCCGACACCGGCGAGCCAGAAGGTCCGAGGCTCGGTCTCCGACATGAGGGTGAGGAGGCGTTCCAGGAGGTCCGTACCCTGGGGGACGCGGAGATAGAGGTGCTCCAGCCCGTCCAGGATGACCACGTCGGGGACCGCACCGCGCCGGACGGCCAGGACCCGCTTCGCCAGGTCCGCCAGGTTCTCCTCCGCCTGAACCCCCAGCGTCGAAGCCACCAGGGACGCCAACGGAGC
>CAYGKI010000261.1:0-5021 GCA_964350235.1 uncultured Gemmatimonadaceae bacterium
TGCGCGTTGGCGGCAAAGCCCTCGCCGTACCCCACGCCGGACGCCGCATGGATGGGATACACCGCCGGTCCACCGGCGGGGATGGGCGGCAAACCGGACTCGTCCTCGTCGGCACCCCCGCCCTGCCCACGGAACCGGCGGCTGGCCGGCTTCTGGGTCGGGATGTCGGGGTTCGCACCGTTCTCCATGAGGAGGCGCATGGCGGCGACATCCAAGGCATACGCGGCGCGCCAGAACGGCGTGGCGCCCATGAAGCAGATCGAAGTTGAACGACGTGTACCAAATGTGACGCTTGGTGCGATGGTTCACGTCTGCGCCGTGGTCGATGAGCGCCTGCATAAGCTGCAGGTAGTCGGCCTGCTGCTGCTTGAAGGCGGTCGGCTGCGGGAACAGGGCCTTGGGCGCCCAGCGATTGTTGAGCGTCGCGAACAGCGGCGTCGCCCCGTCCTCACTCTCGAGCGTCGGGTCCGCCCCGTCCTCGAGGAACCGCAAGGCCAGATCGTAGTTCCCGTTGATGGTCGCCATGAGAAGGGGCGTCGTACCGTCACCGCTTCGCACGTTCAAATCCGCCCCACGGTCCAGGAGGAGCTGCGCCGCCTCGTGATACCCGTCGCGAGCCGCGTAGTGGAGGGCGGAAAGCCCACCCTCCTTGCCGACGAGATCCGAATAGCCCAGCGGCTGGGGCTCGTTGCCCTGCTGGTCGTCCTCGTCCTGAGCGGCCTGCGGAGCGCCACCGGCCGCCTGCTGCTGACGGGCCTCGGCCAGCGCGCGCTGCGCCGCCGCCTGCTCATCATCTTCGGCCTCGTCCGCTTCCTCTTCCTCGGCAGCCTCCTCCTCTTCGGCAGCCTCCTCGTCCTCGGCGGGCTCCTCGTCTTCAGCAGCCTCCTCGGCCGGCGCCTCTTCCACCGGAGGCTCTTCGACGACGGGCTCGGCCGGGGCCTCCGCCGGAGTCTCTTCAGCCGGAGCCTCGCCGCTGGCTTCGGCCAGGGTCGCTTCCTGCTGCGCCCGAGCCTCGCGCTGCGCCTCGATTCGCGACTGGAGGATGCGCTGCCGTGCCGCCCGATCGGGTCCGTCGAGCTGGGCCATGCGGCCGTAGTCCACCACCTTGGTGCGGGCGTTCACGTCCGCGCCCGCGTCCAGCAGCGCGGTCATGGTCGGCAGCCGATTCTTGGCCGTGGCCCACATGAGGGGCGTCTGCTCGTACACACCCTCCCGAGCATCCACCTCCGCTCCCCCCGCCAGGAGCGCGGAGACGGCGTCCACGCTACCGGAGCTCGCTGCGAGGTGAAGCGCCTGAGCTCCCGTGGACGTGGGGGATCCCGGGTCGGCTCCCTGAGAGACCAGAGCCGAGATGGCCGGGGCGTGACCCGCCCGGCTGGCCAGGTGGAGGGCCGTGTATCCGCCGAGACGCGTCGTCGCCTCGGTGGCGGCGCCTGCGTACAAGAGCACCTCCACCATGTCGGCATTGCCGTTCATGGCGGCCCAGTGGAGCGCCGTCATCCCGTCGCCCTGCGCCGCGTTGACGTCGGCGCCCTGGCGAAGGAGGGCCACCACGGTCTCCACATCACCCCGCTCCGCGGCATCGGCCACCGGTGAATCGGTGGAGCCCGCCGTCAGGAGAAGGGTCGCGAGCAGCGCCCCCAGCACGTTGACCCGAAACTTCGTCTTCATCGTCTCTCCCTGTGGGTCTCGACCTTAGAGCGAGGACATGGCGGGCGCCGACATGGCGAAGTCACCGGTGCTGTCACCGAACTCCTCCACGTCGTCCATCCCGAGACCATGCATGGCGCTCAGCAGCACGTTGGCCATGGGCGTGCCGTCCGGAGCCTTCAAGTGGACCCCACCCCGCGGCAGCGCTCCGTTGGCGCCGCCGAGGAAGATCAACGGGCAGCGCCGATGGTTGTGGATGTTGCTGTCCGCCATGGGCGAGCCGTAGACGATCATCGTCTTGTCCAGCAGGCTGGCGTCACCCTCCATGGAGGACTGCAGCTTCTCCAGGAAGTAGGGGATGAGGCTCACGTGGTACTGGTTGATCTTGGCGAAATCCATCACGCGCTCGGGATTACCGCCGTGGTGCGATGCGTTGTGGAAGCCGGCATCCACGCCGCTGCCCGGATACACGCGCCCGGATCCGTCACGGCCCATCTTGAACGAGAAGGTGCGCGTCATGTCCGACTGGAAGGCCAGGACCTGCAGGTCGAACATCAGCTTCACGTGCTCTTCGAAGTCGTCCGGCACGCCAGCGGGCGCCCCGGCCAGCTCACGGACCTCACCGTTCCGGTTCCGCTCTTCCACGCGCTGGATGCGACGCTCGATCTCGCGAACGTTCTCCAGGTACTGGTCCATGCGGCGCCGGTCCGTCGGCCCGAGCTGGGCCTTCAGGCCCTGGACCTCGCTGGCGACCCAGTCGAGGATGCTCCGATCGGTCTTCATCCGCTCGGCCCGCTCCTCGGCGGTGGCGCCAGCGCCGAACAGCTGGTCGAAGGCCACGCGCGGATCCCGGATCATCGGCAGGGGCTCGGTGGGACCGGCCCAGCTGATGGTGTCGGTGTACACGCAGGCATATCCGTAGGCGCAGCCGCCCGCCTGGTCCACGTTCTCGATGCAGAGCTGCATGGAGGGAATGGGCGAATCGCCGCCGAACCGCTGGGCGTACAGCTGGTCCATGGACGTTCCCACGAACACGTCCGACCCTTCCGTCTGCTTCGGGTGGGCCTGGGTGAGGAACACGGCGCTGGACCGGAAGTGGTCACCACCGAGCTCCTTGGGCTCGAAAGCCTCGGCCATCCTCACGTCGGTGTTGCTGACGATGGTGAGGTAGTCACGGAACGGCTCGAGAGGGCTCAGGCTGCTCGGCGACAGGTCGAAGTTGCGCCCCACCTCGGCGGGGTTCCACAGATTCTGCGACGCGCCCCACTCGTTGGAGCCCGCGGAGCCGTGGACCATCTCGATGGCGACGAAACGGGTACGGTCGGTCTCGGCGCTCGAGCTCGACCAGACACGCCCAGCCGGCTCCATCGCGTCGAGGAGGGGCAGCGCCACCGTGGCGCCCATCCCCTTCAAGAAGGTCCGGCGCGGAAGGTGCTTTTTGGTCAGAAACATCTTCTCATGACTCCTGGCTGGGGTTGTCTCTAAGTCTGTTGGAAAGGGTTGTCGTCTATCGCCGCTGGGCGTCGGCTTCCGCCACCGTCTCGGCTCGCGCCATGCGGAAGGCGGGGCTGTTCACGACACCGAGGATGAACGAAGACATGGCGTAGTCGTTCTCTTCCGCGTCGTCCTCGATGCTGCGGACGGTGGGCATGTCGTAGTACTCCACGCGGCGACCGATGGCGTAGGCCATCAGGTTCCGCGTGAACGTCCGGATGAAGACCGACGGCCGCTCGAGAATGGCTTCACGGAGGTCGGTGGGGCCGTCGACGGTCCGCCCATCGTAGAGCTGGCCGGACGCATCGATGGGGTTGCCGTTCTCCTTGATCCGCCATGCCCCGGTCACGTCGAAGTTCTCCAGCGCGAGGCCGATGGGGTCGATGACGTTGTGACAGGAGCTGCAGGAAGGATTGGCCCGATGCTGCTCCATGCGCTCGCGGGTCGTGAGCTCTCGCCCGTCCACCGCGTCGGCCACCTCGTCCAGCGAGGGGACCACCGGAGGCGGAGGCGGAGGCGGCGATCCCAGAACCACCTCCATGATCCACTTCCCACGCATCACGGGAGACGTGTGGTTGGCGTGGGAGGTCATCATCAGGATGCTGCCGTGGCCGAGAATCCCGTACCGATCCGGATTGACGTGCCGCACCATCTGGAAGTCGGACCCGGATACACCGGAAAGCCCGTAGTGCCGGGCCAGCCGCTCGTTCACGAACGTGTAGTCCGCGGTGAGCAACTCCAACAGGCTGCGATCCTCGCGCACGAGGTACTCGAACAGGAGCTCCGTCTCACGCTCCATGGCCTCGGTGAGCGTGTGATCGAAGTAAGGGAAGTGCTGAGCGTCCGGATGGATCTTCGAGAGATCCTGGAGCCGGAGCCACTGCGACGCGAAGCGCGTGGCCAGCGCCTCGGCCCGTGGATCGGCGAGCATGCGGAGCGCCTGCGCCTCCAGCACGTCGGGATTGGAGAGGCGACCCTCGCTGGCGACGCGGATGAGCTCCTGGTCCGGGGGAGCGGCCCACAGGAAGAAGGACAGGCGCGAGGCGAGGTCCATGTCCGCCACCTCGTACAGCCCTTCCTCCTGCCCGCCGGTGCTCTCAAGGCGGAAGACGAAGTGGGGGCTGGCCAGCATCGCCTGCATGGCGAGCCGCACGCCCTCCTCAAAGCCGCCCTCGGCACGTCCCTCGTCGTAGAATCTCATGAGGCTGGTCACGTCGTCACCGTCCACCGGACGACGATACGCCTGCTCCGCGAGGCGCCGGACGATGGACTCGGCGCAGGGACGCTCCTCGGAAGCCCTCGTGGGCCGACAAGAGAAGACGCGCTCCCGGCTCTCCGTGCTGGAGACGCCCGTCACCCGGAACGGTCCGGTGATGACCAGGTCCCGGAGGTGCGGCGCCGTGGTGACACCGTAGTCGGACCCGATCTGGGAGTCCGCCAGCGTGTAGTCCACGGGAGTGATGAGGTCGATGACCGGGCCCTCGATCTTCTGGACGAAGGCGGCCGATACACGGTGCTGACCCGCCAGCACGTGGATGGGGGGCGTCTCCATGCGCAGGCCGCTGGGATCGGACTCGGTCGCCCAGCGATCCACGTTCAGGACGGCGACCCGCTCGCCGTTCACGGCGATCTCGAGCTGCTCGTTGGGCGAGGTGGAGCCGTACAGCTGCCCGGTGGGGATGGCGTGCAGGTCGATCTGGAAGACGTAATCGCCGTCCGCCGGGAAGTTGTGCCAGACCGCCGTTCCGCCGCGCGTACCCAGGGGCGTCCCCTCGATATGGCGCATCTGCGAAAGGGTCTTGTCCACCTTGTAGACCGTGGACGCCGCCGAAGCTCCGGGGTCGCCCACCGCCGCACGGCTCACGTAGCCGGCGGCC
>CAYGKI010000262.1:0-5017 GCA_964350235.1 uncultured Gemmatimonadaceae bacterium
GGCGCCTGGACCCGCGGCGCGAGGGCCCGTGGGAGACAGCTCGGGCGCGGTGGAGTCGATCCCGACGTCGGTGGCCATATAGGTGACCCGGGCGTCGAGCGTCGCCTCGTCATTGGTGACCGCCAATCGGTCGTTGGCGTCGTCGGCGGGCCCCACGACCTGGTCGTAGCACCCGCTCGAGATCGTGCAAAGCGCCAGGATCAGGCGCGAAACGCGGCCCGTGAGCCTTCGTCCCACTTCGTGCGTCACGGCGGAGGAACAGCGTTCTGGAGGAGGGACCTGGGGCATGGTACGGGACTCGTGGCTGTCTGGTCGGTTCGACGGGCGATCCCTTTGCAGGGCGTGCTCCACGGACAGAGTGGCAACTTCCGCTCCGCGAGGGCCTGCGGAGCCGAGATCACTCCCCCGGCAGCACCCGGGGAACGCTTTTTGCTCCCTCGGCTGGCCGGCGAGCGGAGTTGGCGCCTTCGAAACGGCCAGCCGCACCGCTCGGTTGCAGATTCCCTGCCGACCCGACTCAGGATGACGTGCCATGATACGCTCCAAAATCTTTGCAGCAGCGCTCTGTGCGCTCTTGCTTCCTGCCGCCGCCGAGGCCCAGCTTCCGCGGATCATGGCCGGGGGCGGTCTCAGCAACCCCATCGGCGACTTCGGCGACATGGCGGACCCGGGCTATCACGGGCGTGTGGGCCTGCAGCTCGGAGCACCCGCTTTCCCCTTGGCCGGCCGGTTGGAGGGTGAGTACCACTCCTTCGGCGAGTTGGAGGGCGGCGCGAAGACCACCGTCCTCAACGGCGCCCTGAGCGCCGTGCTCGAGCTACAGGGAACCGGCCTGACCCCCTACTTCCTGGCGGGCGTGGGTCGCTACCGGGTGAAGCAGGAGGTGGGCATGGTCGAGGGCACCGCCACCCAGAACGGCTTCCACGGGGGCTTCGGTGTGAACATCGGCGCCCTCGGCTTCGGTGGCTTCGCAGAGATCCGCGTGGTCCAGATCAACAGTGAAGGCGGGGACATCCGCTACTTCCCGGTGACCGTGGGCTTCCGTCTGTAGCAAGCGCGCCGGCACGTCGTCGGCGGTGCGAGCGGCCCGGTCGGGTTTCTCCCGACCGGGCCGTTTTCTTTTCCGGATGTCGGGATCCGGCGTCCGTGACGAAGGGCAGGTAACACGCACGAAGCAGCGCCTGATGATGCCGCTCGTGCCCGGCGATGACGTAGGCCAGCGCCCTGCCCGTGATGGCACCGCTCCCCACGTCGACGGGTGCGGGAGATCGGCATCCGTCGGGCTCTGGGCGCTCGGGGCGAGGACGTGGTGGGGCTGATCGTGCGACAGGGGGGTGCGCCGGTGCTGGCCGCTTCGTTGGTGCCGGCGCGGCGGGCCGCCGCCATCCATCCCGGGAGCGCCCTGCGGGAGGAGTGATGCGGCCGTCTCGTGTCCCGAGTCGGAAGCTCGTTGGCACGGAGCGCGACCCGGCTCCGCGGACGCCGGACGGACGGGGATGGGCGCGACCGGCCGGGCCGGCCGCGACGGGAGTGGCAGAAACATGACACGCCGGAGTGGCGCGCCCCGCCCGTGTCAGATCGACCGCCACATGTGGCAGAAAGATGGCGCGAGCCCACCCCCCACCTGCGCGCCTGCCAAACCCGGCGCCACATGTGGCGAAAAGATGACGCCGCCCCTTCCGGGGCGGCACCGATGCATGGTTTACCGCCAGGCGGTGCCGCTCACGTCTCGAGCGTCCGCTCCAGCTCCTGCCGCACACCTTCGGGCTCGGTGACCGGCAGGTAGCATGCATACGCGCGGCACACGTACGCCGCGGCCCGCCCGTCCACCAGCCCACGCCCCTCCAGCAACGGCACACCCGGCACCTCGACGTCGGGCGGACGTCCCACGACGGTGAGGGCCGGAACGAAGCGCCCGTGGGCGGCTCGGATCAGCGCCCGGGTGGCCGGTGTGGCCGGGTCCCCCACCACGGCGACCTCCAGCGGGACCGCCCGCGCTCTGTCGAGCGCGGCGAGCATCCGGCCGAACGCCGTCCCGAACCGCTCCAGGGCGCCCACCTGCGCCGAGAACGTGTGCTCGGCGGCGTTCCGGTAGCGGGCTTCGTCGAAGACGTGTCCCGCCCGTACGAGCAGCTCGGCGGCCAGGGAAGGGCCCGACGGCGTGGCGCCGTCGGTGGCGTCCCGTGGCCGGACGACCAGGGCCTCGCCATCGTCGGCGACGTCGAAGAAAAGTCCCGTTTCCGGATCCTCGAACCGCGCCAGGATCTCGTCGCAACACCATCGAGCCCGCGCGAGCCAGCCCGGGTCCAGCGTGGCACCGTGAAGAGAGAGGCACGCGTTTCCGAGGGCGGCGTAGTCTTCCAGGAAGGCCGGTACCTTGGACGTTCCGTCCTTGTGCACGCGGAGGAGCCTACCGTCGTGGATCATCCGGCTTTCCACGAAACGAGCCGCTTCCTCGGCGGCGCGAACCCATGAGTCGTTTCCCAGGGCGGCCCCGGCCTCGGCGAAGGCCCGGATGGCCATGGCGTTCCAGGAGACGAGGATCTTCTCGTCCCTGAACGGAGGCTCCCGCTCCGCCCGGGCTTCCAGGAGCCTTCGGCGGTCGTCGGCCAGGCGGGCGCCGAAGGCCTGTGGGTCCAGGCCCTCGTCCCGAGCCACCTCGGCGGGGTCTTCCGCCAGATGCAGGATGGAGCGTCCCTCGAAGTTCCCGCCGCGGGTCACGCCGTAGACACGGCAAAAGCTCTCCGCGCGGTCGGCTCCGAGGACGCCTTCGATCTCGTCCGGAGTCCAGACGTAGAACAATCCTTCCTCGCCGTCCGAGTCGGCGTCCCTTGCGGTGTAGAAGCCGCCGTCGGGCGAGCGGAAGTCTGCGAGGATGTCCTCCAGCACCTCTTCCACCACCGCCAGCAGATCCGGCTCGCCGGTGAGGAGGTGGGCGTCGAGGTAGAGGCGCGCGAGGAGAGCGTTGTCGTACAGCATCTTCTCGAAGTGGGGCACCAGCCAGCGCGCGTCCACCGAGTACCTGTGGAATCCGCCGGCGAGCTGGTCACGCATGCCGCCGCTCGCCATTGCCCTCAGCGTGCGGACAAGCATGTCCCGCGCACGCTGGTCACCGGTGCGCGCGGCGTACCGTAGCGCGATCTCGAGCGTCACGGGCTGGGGAAACTTGGGGGCGCCTCCGAAGCCACCGTGCTCCTCGTCGAAGCGTGACGCCAGGGCCTCCCATGCGGTATCGAGAAGGGCGACCCCGGCCTCTCCCGGCGTGCCGGGCTCGGAAGCGCGGGCCAGAGCTTCCACCAGCCTGTTGCCACTGGCCAGCACCTCACCTCGCCGGTCACGGTAGGCGTCCGCGACGCCCCGGAGCACCTGCCGGAACGAGGGCATGCCGTGGCGTGGCTCGGGCGGGAAGTAGGTGCCCCCGTAGAACGGCACCCCATCGGGCGTCATCCAGACCGTAAGGGGCCAGCCGGCGGATCCCGTCATGGCCTGCACGGCCTTGATGTAGATCTGGTCCACGTCCGGCCGCTCCTCCCGGTCCACCTTCACGCTGACGAACAGCTCGTTCATGAGCGCGGCGGTGGCCTCGTCCTCGAAGGACTCGCGCTCCATCACGTGGCACCAGTGGCAGGACGAGTATCCCACGGAGAGCAGGACCGCGCGATCCGACGCCCGGGCTTGATGAAACGCCTCCTCTCCCCATGGAAACCAGTCCACGGGGTTGTGGGCGTGCTGCTGAAGATAGGGGCTGGATTCCGATGCCAGTCGGTTGGCCATGGGGCGCGAGCCGGTGCGAGGCGAGAGGGGCGGGCGAGGGGGCGTGCGTGGAGGCCTTCGGGCGAGAAACAAATGTTTTTCCCTTCCGCGGCCACCTGATTACATTGTCAGCCTCATCCCTCTTCAGATACCCCCGGTCACCGGCGACGAGCGTCTCCGGAGGCCCTCGACACCCCAAACGCACGTGTCCATCTACTCCCGCATGCTCGCGTTGGCGTTCCGGCGTCCCCGCGTGATTCCCGCCATGCTCGGTGCGGCCTGGGCGTTCAGGGGTAGGGCGTGGTACCGGCGGTTCCCGTTCCTTCCGGTTCCCCCGGCCTCCTACATGCGGTGGCGCATGGAGACCGCGTTCGGTGACGCCGGGGCCGAGCCGTCCATGGACGATCTCGAGCGGTATCTCCTCTGGACGGCGCGCATGCGTCGCCGCATCACGGGGCGTGAGCCGGCGGAGGGGAGGACCCATGACTAGGCTGGTGCTCCTCACCGTGTTATGTCTCTGCACATGGATGTACTTCCCGGAGTCCCGGGCGATCCTGGTGGAGGCCACCGAGCCGTGGGTGGAGCCCGCCGTGGAGCGCGTCATGAGGCCGTTCACCGCGTGGGGCGCCCTGGACGAGATGCGTCGCGTGGGCAGGAACGTGGTCGCCCACGAGCGGCTCACCGGGGACATTCCCGAGGAGAGTGGCGCGTGGACCGAGTGGCTGGAGGAGCGATATCGCTCGCGGGACGTCGGCCGTGACGCCTGGGGTGCCACCTACCGTCTGGTGGTCTGGCCGGACTCCATCGGCATCGTGTCCTACGGACCCGATGGGCTCCCCGATACGGAAGACGACCTCCAGGTTGCCACCCCGCGGGGCTGACGCGGGTCGGCCCGCCGAATCTTCCCTGCGCGCTGGCCCGTATCCTTTCTGATGGATCCCGTCGGTACGTACCTGCTTCAGCTCCTCCCGCTGTATGGCCCTTGGCTGCTCTTCGGCCTGGCCGTGCTCGAGACGTGCTTCGTGACGGGCCTCGTCGTGCCGTCGGGCATGGCGACCTCCTTCGCCACGGCGCTCGCCCTGGAAGGGGACATGTCCCTTGCGCCCATCCTGCTGGCTGCCGGCTCCGGGGGTTGGGTGGGCGACACGCTGGGCTTCTGGATCGGCCGTACGTGGGGCCACCACGTCCTGGAGGGTCGGAGCAGGTGGGCCGTGGCCGCCCGCGAGCGCCACGATCGGATGAGCGACTTCTTCGGGCGTCACCC
>CAYGKI010000263.1:0-4384 GCA_964350235.1 uncultured Gemmatimonadaceae bacterium
AGCACTCGCGGCGAACACAGACCACCGCCGCGGACGCCGCCGAGACGGGCGTGGATTGGTCTAGCTCCTGGTCCATCCACCCCGAGGAGGCGCTCTCGCTGGTGATCCCCGAGTTCGCGGGGAACAACGCCGGCGGGGCGGCGTGGGCCCGGAGCACGTACTGGGGGCGGAACGGGTTCAAGAACAACCACGAATACGCCGGGCTGGTCGTCCTCCTCCTGGCGGCGGTGTCGTTCCTGGGCGTCCGGCGACGCGGCGCGAGAGGCTTCTTCCTGGGGCTGGGGCTGTTGGCCTTCCTCTTCGGGCTCGGGGCGAACACGCCCGTATGGCGCATCTTCTACGAGCTCGTGCCGGGGATCAGCCTCTTCCGCGCGCCGTCCCAGGTCCTGTTCCTCACCGGGTTCGCCGCCATCACCATGGCGGCGCTCGGGACCGACCGCCTCCTCGCCCTGGCACGGCGGGGGGAAGGGGAGGGCGTGGGATCGGAAGTCAAGCTCCTGGCCGGCATCACCGGAGGCCTGACGCTCCTGGCCCTCCTCATCAGCTCGGGGAGCTTCACCACGGTCTGGACGTCCACCATCTACCGACAGATCGCGCCCCAGCGCCTGGCGGTGCTGGAGGGCGCCGCGCCGTTCATCACGCAGGGCGCTTGGCTCGCCGTCCTCCTGGCCGGTGCGGTCACCGCTCTCGTGTGGGCGCTGAGGAAGGGCGCCCTGGGCCGGGGCGCGGTGCTGGCCGGCCTGGTGGCGCTGGTCGCCGTGGACGCCATCCGCGTGGATCGCGCCTTCGTCGAGACCCTGGACTTCCAGGAGTGGGCGGCGCCAGGGGCGAACATCCAGGCCGTGCTGGACAGGGAGCGCGACCGCGACGAGCCGTACCGCATGCTCTCGTTCCGACAGGCCGGCCAGGACGTTCAGCCCGCGATGTACGGGATCGAGCTCGCCGCGGGTCATCACCCCAACGACCTTGCCCGGTACCGCGAGCTCATCGGTATGGTGGGCTCCGGATTCCCGCAGCACCTCCTGAACGCCAACATCCGGCGGATTCTCAACGTCCGGTACATCCTGTGGCCGGATCTGGAGATCGGTCAGTCGGTGGAAGGCCCCGTGGTGTCGCGGACCTCCCTGGCCGACGGCCGGATCTACGAGACCATGCTCGAGGATCCCGGCCTCCCGCGGGCGCGCCTGGTGGGGGACGTGGTGGTGCAGCCCGACGAGCGCGCGGTGGACTACATGCTCACCGGAGCCTTCGACCCCGAGCGCGAGGTGGTCGTGTCCGAGGAGCCCGAGGCCCCGCTGGCCGGCCGGCGCGTGCAGGGCTCGGTGACCTGGCTGGAGCGAACGCCCAACGCGCAGCGGCTGGCCGTGCAGGCCGACGGGCCCGCCCTCCTGGTCATCGCGGACAACTGGTTCCCGGCGTGGCATGCCACGGTGAACGGCGAGCCTGCACCCGTCCTGCGCGCCTACCACGCGCTCCGGGCCGTCCCGGTGCCCGAGGGCGCCTCTTCCGTGGAGCTGACCTACCGCTCCCCGGTGGTCGTCCGAAGCCTCTGGATCAGCATCCTGGTCTCGCTCGCGCTGGGCGCGATCCTGGTGGGCTCGACCATCCTGCGCCAACGAAGGACCGGTGCCTCCTGAAGACCTGGCTCTTCCGTGGAGGGCAGCTCGCCCTCACCGTCCTGGTGACCTGGCTCATCGTGAGCCGTCTCGGCCCAGGCGTGGAAGAGTTGCGCGCCCTCGGGCCCGACACGTGGCGCCTGAAGCCGGTGCCCCTGACCGCTTCCGTCCTCGCCCTGCTCGGCGGGTATTTCATGTCCGCCGCCATCTGGGGCCGCATCGTGACGGACCTGGGCGGGCCCAGCCTCCCGCCGCGCATCACCGTGCCCCTCTTCATGGTGGCCAACCTGGGACGGTACCTGCCGGGAAAGCTCTGGCAGATCGCCGGCCTCGCCGCCCTGGCAAGGCGGCACGGGATCTCGGTGGCCACCGCCACCGCGGCCGCCGTCATCGCTCATGGGACCGGACTCCTCGCCGCCACGGCCCTGGGCGCTGTCGCGCTCCTCGGGAGCCCGGATCCGTACCCCCGCTGGGGAACCTTCGCCCTGGTGGGGCTGGCCGCGGGTCTGGTGGTGGCCATGGTGCCGTCGGTCTACGGCCGGGTGCTGCGGGCCTGGTTCCGCCTCGCCCGAGCCGAGGAACCCGGGGGCCTGGCTCCGCGGCAGGGGATCCGGTGGCTGCTCCTCGCTCTGGGAAGCTGGCTGATCTACGCCCTGGCGTTCGGCCTGATGGTCTCGGGTCTGGGTCTCTCCGTGGCCCCCTGGGTGGCGGGCTCCGCCTTCGCCGCAGCATACGTCCTCGGGTACCTCATGATCTTCGCCCCGGCGGGCCTGGGTCCCCGGGAAGGCTTCCTGATCCTCTTCCTCACCCCCCATGTGGGAGGTGGAGCGGCGGGGCTCGCGGCGGTGGCCGCCCGGGTATGGACCACCGGCGTGGAGGTCGTCCCGGCGGGCCTGTTCTGGCTCACCGGAGCAGGGGGGATTCGGGGAAGGGGAGAACATGATGCCTGAACAGCGATTCCTGGTCATCGTGCCGACCTACAACGAGATCGACAGCCTGCCCAGGAAGATCCCGCTCATCCTGGAGCAGGATCCCAGGCTCCAGGTCCTGGTGGTGGACGATGCGTCGCCGGACGGTACCGGCGAGCTGGCGGACCAGCTCGCGGCGCAGGACCCGCGGGTCCACGTGCTCCACAGGCCGGGGAAGGAGGGGCTGGGGCCCGCCTATCTGGCTGGCTTCGCCTGGGGCCTGGAGCGGGCGTACGACGTCGTGTTCGAGATGGACGCCGACATCTCGCACCCTCCCGAGGCGCTCCCCACCATGATCGAGCTGGCGGAGCGGTACGACGTGGTCATCGGGTCGCGCTACGTGGACGGTCGGGTGACCGTGTCCAACTGGCCCATGTCGCGCCTCCTCGTGAGCTACTTCGGGTCGTGGTACGCGCGCACCATCACCGGTATGCCCGTCCGCGACGCCACCGGCGGGTTCAATGGGTGGCGCCGGCGCGTGCTGGAGACCGTCGCTCTGGACCGTGTGCAGTCCAACGGGTACGCCTTCCAGATCGAGCTGAAGTACCGGGCCTTCCGGAAGGGCTTCTCCATGGTGGAAACCCCCATCCTCTTCACGGAGCGGGACTTCGGAGAGTCGAAGATGTCCAGGAAGATCGTCCGGGAAGCCGTCTGGCGCGTCTGGTGGCTTCGCATCCAGGCGCTCTTCGGGCGCCTCTGACCGTGAGGAGCTCGGCGTGAGCGCCCGGAAGATCGACCGCGACTACTACGACTCCAGCGACTACTTCGAGGGAAGTGGCGCCGACCACATCGTGGACGTGGACTCGCCCTTCCAACGCTATCGCCTCAGGAAGGTCCTGGAGATCCACACGCCTGCGGCCGGGGCGAGGGTGGTGGACCTGGGGTGCGGATGGGGCACGTTCTCCTTCGCGCTAGCGGAGCGTGGCCTGCACGTGGTGGGCGTGGACTTCAGCCAGCGGTCCATCGACTTCTGCGAGGAACGTCGCGCCCGGGCCCCTCATGAACCCGGGCCCGAGTTCCTCTGCGCGGATGCCGGGGACACCGGGCTGTCCGCCGGATCCTTCGACGCGGTCCTGGCCGCCGATCTCTTCGAACACCTCTACCCGGAGGACTCGGAGCGCGTGGTGGCCGAGGCGTTCCGCCTGCTCAAGCCCGGCGGGCGGTTCAGCACCTGGACCCCCCATCGCGGCCACGTGCTGGAGATCCTCAAGAACCACGACATCGTGCTGAAGAGGGATCCCACCCACGTGGACTACAAGTCCATGGGGCGCATGTGCGACCTCCTCACCGGCGGGGGATTCCAGATCGAGCGCGCCTACTTCGCCGAATCGCACGTCCCCGGCCTTCGTGTCGCGGAACGCCTCCTTCAGCGATGGGTTCCAATCCTCAGGCGTCGGATCGCGGTCCTGGGCAGGAAGCCCGGCGGAGCGGATCCCGCGTGAGCGCCCGGATCCCATGAGTTGGGAGATCGAGCGCCGCTTCCTGGTGCGTGTCCCGGAGGATGCGTGGGCCGCGTACGGGCCGGGTCGACCGCTCAGGCAGGGTTACGTCCTTCCGGGTCCCGTGGCCGTACGCATCCGGACCGGAGAGGCCAGGGGACCCGTGCTGACGTGCAAGCAGGGCTCCGGCATCCGCAGGAGGGAGACGGAGGAAGTGGTTTCCCAGGAGATGGCAGAAGCCCTCTTCGAGGCCGCCGGAGACCGGGTGGTGGAGAAGGTTCGTCACCGCGTCGGGCCGTGGGAGCTGGATCGCTTTCAGGGCTCCCTGTCCGGGTTGGCGCTCCTGGAGATCGAGCTGGAG
>CAYGKI010000263.1:4394-4907 GCA_964350235.1 uncultured Gemmatimonadaceae bacterium
CAGCGGATATCCGATTTACCAGCAGCAATTTGGCGTCCATGACATCAAGCAACCAGGCAAGATGGGTTCGAGACATCTACGCGGAGGCGGACGGGTGAGGAGCGAGCATCACCGAGGACGGTGGAGCGGGTGCGCGGGAGGGGCCGCCGTGGCACTGTGGGCCGTGATCTCCAGTTGCACGATGGTGGGGTCACCCGACCTCGTGTCGCCGCCGCCGGCGCCAGCCGACATCGCCGACGCCGTGCCCATGGGGGAGCCGCCGGCGCGCCAGGGAAACATGGCTGAGTACGAGCAGTCCGGACGCAGGTATCGCGTCATGGAGAGCTCCTACGGGTACGACGAGCGAGGCGTGGCGTCCTGGTACGGGAATCAGTTCCACGGTCGACCCACCAGCAGCGGCGAGCAGTACGACATGAACCTCATGACCGCCGCGCATCGGACGCTGCCGATTCCGAGCTATGTGGAGGTCACGAACCTGGCCAACGGACGCACGGCCATCCTCCGGGTCAACGA
>CAYGKI010000264.1:0-4891 GCA_964350235.1 uncultured Gemmatimonadaceae bacterium
GAACGGCTCCGTCGCCCAAGCGCGTGGTGAGGATCGCCCTGTCGCTCGAGGTCGAGACGGAAGGCTGAAGCCCGGGGGGCCGCTGGAACGTCCCCGGGCCCAGGATCTCCCCGGGCCGGAGCAGATGCTCGGACACGACCAGGCCTATGTCGGAGCCGGCGGGCATCTCGAGGTCCACGGTGACCACCGAGTCCGGCTGGCCCCAGTGGTCCACCCACCGGATGGCGTACGGGTCGGTGAGGCGATGGCCGCCGACTGCGACGATGCGCGTCCCGGCGGCCCCTCCCGTGCGCTCTAGATAGAGACGTTCCGCGCCTACCTGGGAGCGGAGGCCGAGGGTGATCTTCCTCACCGCGCCCTCCGTCGTGTCCGAGAGCACCCGCAGCGCGAGGGGAGGCGCCGACGCCGGTGGTCCGCTCGCCACCGTCGCCATCGCGGGGCGGTACCCCGTGGAGGAAAGATCCCAGGTTTCGGCGAAGGGTGCGGCGACTCTGGACGAAAGCCACGACGACGCGAGGCTGTCGGGACCGGCGAGCGTCGTGCTGTCGGTGATCCACAGTCCGGCCTCGGCTCCGCGCTCGTACTGATAGGCCAGGGTGGAGGAGGTCGGTGTCACGGGGCTGACCTCGTTCCCCAGGCGGGCCATCCCGAGCGAGGCTCCGGTGCCCACCAGGGCCAGCAGGGGCATCCACCAGCCGTTGGACACCCGAACGTGGTGGGCGAACGGGAGGACCAGGAAGAACCCGCAGGCCATGAGCGCGCCGATGAGGCCCGCCAGGCGCAGCGTGCCGGCCAGCCAGACCAGCTCGACCAGGGGAGTGAACAGGAAGAAGACCGGCGTCGCCAGAACCAGGCCTAGGAACCAGCCCACCCACCCGTGCGTCCTGGGGCCGAGGGCGGCGGCCGCCGCCACCGAGAGGAGGGTGGCCAGGACCGCCCACTGGAGCGGGGGTGCGCCCAGGGGTGCCAGGAACGATGCCGCCACGGCCCCGGCCAGGGGAACGGCGAGTCCGCCGAGGGTGAGCTCGGCGACGGACAAACGTTTTCCCACCAGGCCCAGAGCGGCCCCGAAGAGGAAGAGGACGGCGGATCCCAGGCTCAGGACGTACCACCCTTCTCCGTAGTAGAGCGCCCCGGGGAGCTGTCCCATCTCGGGGTGCGCCGCCCGGGTCTGGTCCAGCAGCAGGATGCCGGCACCGTAGGCCAGGGACAGCACCACCAGGGCGATTCCGGTGGCGATCACCACGGCGGACGGCCGGGCTCCCCGGCGGCGTGCGAGGAAGAGGGTCCCCAGCGCGACGAGGATCAGAAGCCCGGTGGTTGGGAGCACCCACCGAACCGGGTACGTCACGAGGCCCAGCGCCGGGAGCGAGAAGTACACCACGTCCGGTGCGCGCACCTCGGTCAGGTCCGCGTCGCCCAGGATCCTGAGAGCCCCGAGGGCGTGCATCCCGTGCGCCTGAAGCGTGTTGGAAGCGAGCTCGGAGGGCAGGTCGCGGGGCGTATGATAGACGGCTGCGTTGTCGATGGCCGCGAAGTTGAGCCCCTGCTTCCCGGCCCGCTGAAACACCGTGAAGTCGGTGGCGTGGGGCATGTACCGGAAGAACTCCTCTCCCAGGGACGTGCCGAAGGCGCCCGGGAAGCCCCGTTTGAGCGCCGGAACCACCAGGCCGTTCTCGTCCGCGGTCTCGAAGAGGATGGAGGGGCCGGAAGATCCGCGCATCTCGAAGCCCAGCACGACCTGGATGTCCTCCAGCCAGGGGTGGTCGCGCACGAAAGCTTCCGCGCCGAGCAGGCCCAGCTCCTCGGCGTCGGAGAACAGGACGACGACGTCGTTCCTCAACGGCTCGCCGGCCATGACCGCCCGCAGGGTCTCCAGGACGGTGGCGACCCCCGAGGCGTCGTCTCCCGTGGCGGGAGAGAGGGGAACGCCGTCGTAGTGGGCCGTGAGCAACACGGCGCCGGTGGAAGCGGTTCCGGAGACGCGGGCGAGCACGTTCCGGACAGTGGCGGCGCGAGCGAAGTCGCCCTGCTCGAAGACGGCGGTGGCCGTCTGGATCCGGGGCTCCAGGCCCAGCGCCTCCAGCTCGTCCACGAGGAGCTGCCGTACCCGTGCGTGCTCCGGGGAGCCCGTGGGCCGGGGACCGCGTACCATGTCGGCCACGCGAGCCTGCGCCCGCTCGGCGGAGAACGCGGTGTCCGGCGCGCTGTCGGGCAGAGGGCCCGGAATGCCGGTCCGGATGCTGCCGATCCACGCCAGAGCGACCATGGCGAGGAGGGTCAGCGGTCCCCGCCACCTCGTGGGGCGAACGTCGTCCGAAGTGTCCTTCTCGGACGACGGGGGAGCCGGCGGTGGGGACTCGGCTCCCTGGCCGTCCCCGTCGGTGCCTTCCAGCTCCCTGAGGTCCTCCTCGGTGATCCCCAGCTCTTCATCCGACGGGAGATCGGGCAGGCGATAGTCGGTCATGAACCCAGGGTGGGTGGAGGCGGGCCGGCCGGCGGAATGACAGGCTCGTCGAAGACGGGCGGCGCGTCCACTCCGGTGAGGCTCCGCACCAGCAGCGAGAGCATCCGCGAGAAGCTCGTGACGGCGACCTGGCTGGGCGTGAGTCCCGTGTGGGTCCGGAGCGCCCTGCCCAGCGAGGGTGCCGACGCGTAGCCCAGCGCGAACGCGGTCTCCTCCACCTTTCTCCCGTCTCCGTACAGTCGGCCCGCGGCGGCGAGCAGCCGGCCCCAGAGCATGAGCACGGACGGTGCCGGAAGCGCCCGCTCGTGCAGAATACCACGCAGAGCGTAAAGGGAGAAGCCGAGGGCGCGCGCCAGGTCGTCCACGTCCGCGGTGCCGCCGGAATGGGAGAGCGCCCAGCCGATGGCCTCCGGTCCGGGGGACGGAAGGTGTCCATGGAGCAGTCGACGCACGACGCGACCCCGTCTCAACGCCAGCGCCTCGTCCACGGCGCCGCGCGTGGAAAGCGGCCCGTCCGCCTCCGACACGAACGCCTCGAGGCCGGACTGTCCCAGGTCGAAATAGTCCCCGGGACGGCTCCGCTCGGTGAAGCCCACGAGCGCCAGGTCGGGGTAGGTACCCCTGAGGAGGCGGACCCGGGCGAGAGCGTCCTTGCGGTTGGGGTGGTCGGCGTCCAGCAACGCGCCCTCCAGGTCACCGGAAGAGAGCCCCTCCAGCAGCCCGTCCCACGTCTCGAACGGGACGAATCGGTGTGCGCCCGACAGGGCTGCCGTCAGGCGCGCTCCCGATCGAGCGTCGGGCTGGTGGATGGCCAGGAGCGCCACGTCACCGGTGGTCGGCCCACGACTGATACCGATCCCTGATGACCAGAGCGAACAGGATCAGGACGCCGATGGCGATGCCGGCGACGGTCACGCGGGTCCAGGCGTCGACGGCGCCCTGACGTACGACCACGGCCGCGTAGAGAAGCCAGATCGCCACGCCGACCCCCACGAACCACCGGGCCCGCGAACGCAGGATTCTCACGGCCACCTTGTCCCACACAGAGCGCTCTTCCCGCGCCGGGAAGGTCAGATCGTGGAACCCCGCACGCAGGGAGCGGAAGGTCTGGAACTGCGCCCGGAGCTCGCTGGACGCATCCAGCGCGGCCTCGACACGACGCTGCTCGTCGGGTGGAAGCTCGCCGTCCAGGTAGCGCATGAGGTCCTGGGTGGACACGGGTTCCCGGCCGGTCATGGGTACACCAATCCGAGCTCTGTGAGGGCGTTGTGGAGCGCCTGCCGTGCGTGGAAGAGCCGGCTCGCCACCGTGCCTTCGGGGACCTCGAGGATCTGCGCGATCTCGGCGTACCGGAAGCCCTGGAGCTCCTTGAGCACGAGCACCTCCCGGTGCTCCTCTCCGATGCGCTCGAGCCCTCGCCACAGGAGCTCCCGAGCCGCGTTGCGCTGGCGGCTCCGCTCCGGTCCGCGCTCGGGATCGGCGGGGCGGCCCTCCAGCCGCTCGTCGATGGATTCCACACGGAACTTGGCCTTCCGGCTCCGTAGCATGTCCCGGCACTGATTGCGCAGGATCTGGAAGAACCACGGGCCGAAGGGCTTCCGGGCGTCGAAGCGATGGAGGGTGTCGTACGTCTTCACGAAGGCCTCCTGGAGGGCATCCTGGGCGTCCTCCCTGTTTCCCATCATGGCGATGGCGAGCCGAAGTCCCGCCGGTTCGTAGGCGCGGACGAGAGGCTCGTAGAACCGGGCGTTCCCGGCCTTGCACTTCCTGATCAGCTCCCGCTCGAGCTCGGGCTGCAACGCATCTCCCGGGGAGGCGAGTGGCAATGACTCCGGAGGGCCCGGATGGGCGAGCCCGGAGGCGACGACGCGGCAGCCCCGGACGCGGTGAATACGCAGCCCGCCGGCGATTCCTTCACGAAGAGGCTCCCGTGATCTCCTCCAGCGTGTCCCGGAACGTCTCCAACTCGCGCTCCGTGTTGTAGTAGTGGGGCGAGACACGCAACGCCCCGTCCACGCCTTTCTCGTCGTAGTCCAGAACGGCGTCCAGGCGCGTCTGGGACGAAGTGTTGATGCCCATCCGCCGGAGCCTTCGGACGAGCGTGGACGGGTCGTGCCCATGGACGTGGAGGGTGACGATGGCTCCCAGCGCCGGGCCGTGATCGAGGACCCGGACGCCGGGGACGTCGGCCAGCTCCGAGCGGAGTCGCCGAGCCAGCGCCCAGGAGCGCTCACGGATGGGCTCGAGCCCGAGGTCGAGGGCATATCGCGCCGCGGCTCCGGTCCCGAGCACCAACCCCCACTGGAACTCCCACGACTCGAAGCGGCGGGCGTCCGGCGCCGGCTGGTATGTGTCGCCCGCGACCATGTCCGCGCCCCGAAGGTCGGGGAACAGCGGCTCGAAGCCCCGATCCAGAATCCGGTC
>CAYGKI010000265.1:0-4879 GCA_964350235.1 uncultured Gemmatimonadaceae bacterium
CGCGTACATCGACAACGTCCTGGAGGCGAAGAAGGTGCTGGTCACCGAGATGGGCGGCACGCTGGTGACGGTGGCGCAGGACGTGAAGATCCAGGTGGAGTTCAACCCGGCCCGGGTGGCGGCGTACCGGCTCATCGGATACGAGAACCGGCTTCTGGCCGCGGAGGACTTCGCCGACGACACCAAGGACGCGGGCGAGGTAGGGGCGGGGCACTCGGTGACGGCGCTCTACGAGCTGATCCCGGTGGGGGTGGAGAGCCCCGTGGAGGTGCGGGGCTCGGATGAGCTGCGGTACCAGGATGTCCCCAGGCCGGAGCCGGGCGACGCCACCGACGAGCTGCTCTTCGTCAAGCTCCGTTACCAGGAGCCCGGAGGGTCGGCGAGTCGACTCCTGACCCACCCGGTCACGCGCATCGAGCGACACATGTCTCCGGACTTCCGCTTCGCTTCGGCCGTGGCCGCATGGGGGATGATGCTCCGCGGGTCGGAACACTGCGCCGGGTTCACCCTGAGCGACGTCCTGGCGCTGGCGGAGGGCGCCGTGGGCCAAGACCCCGATGGGTACAGGGCCGAGTTCCTCGAGCTCGTGGCCCGCACACGCGCCATGGAGCTGCTCGAGGGCCGGTAGCGGCGTGCCGGAGGCGGTCCCCCCGGGTGACACCGGCGGGACCGCCTGGCCCGGTGTGACGCCCTACAACCGCTCGCGCCCCGTCACGAATTCCCTTTCGGCCTCGCCACCCAGGCCGTAGGTTGGCCTCATGAGGGACCGGCCCGCGGCAAGGGGACGGTTCCCCCCGTGGCCATCGGCTGCCTGAGGACCGGCTCTCCGGCCCACATCCCGAGCCGCGAGGACGCGCGTCGCACGAAGGGGGCTCCCCAGGGGGAGCCCGTGAAGGTTCTGCCTCGAGCAGCCCTTCCGAAAACGGAAGGGGCGGGGCTCCTGCGTGCCGGAGGCGTGCGATGAAGAAGGATGGGACGGTCCGCCTGTCCCGAGCGTTCTGCTCGGCGAGGGACCGGAACGTGCCCGTCCTCCGGCGCGAGGGCGCCGCGGCCTCCCCCGACGGGCTTCCGCAGCTCGTCTCCTGCCTGGACTACGGCGTCCGCTGCACCGGGTGGCTCTGTCCGCTCTTCACGCTTCCGACCCTCCCCCCCGAAGAGCTGTTGGCGGAGGCCGTCCAGGCCGAGCACTACCGCAAGAAGAACGACGTGGCCGAGGGCCGCGCCATTCTCGAGCGCGCGGTGAAGGAAGGCGAGGCCCGCAAGTCCGCCACGGATCCGCCCCACGCCCCCTGAACCCCTTCCCGCCCGCAAGAAGCCTCGACGCCCACCCGGACGACGACTCCACGGCCCGAACCGCGAGCTTGCCATGCGCCCCACCGACGTTTCGGATCCGCAACACTACCACCGCGTCGTGGACTGCCAGTGGGCATGCCCCGCGCACACCGACGTGCCCGAGTACATCCGGCTCATCGCCCTGGGGAAGTACACCGAGGCGTACATGCTCAACCGGTGGTCCAACGTCTTTCCGGGGATTCTCGGGCGGACGTGCGACCGCCCGTGCGAGCCGGCGTGCCGCCGGACCCGCCTCGACGAGGAGCCGGTGGCCATCTGCCGCCTCAAGCGGGTGGCGGCGGACCTCCGCGACGACGTCACGGATCTGCTGCCCCGCATCCCCGAGAAGAAGAACGGGAAGCGGGTGCTCCTCATCGGGGCGGGCCCCGCCTCCCTCACCGTGGCCAACGACCTCATGCCCCTGGGCTACGAGGTCACCATCTACGAGAAGCTGGAGCAGGCCGGCGGACTCATGTGGAACAACATCCCCCAGTTCCGCCTCCCGCCACGGGTCCTGAACGAGGAGATCGACATGATCCTCGACATGGGCGTGGACCTGAAGACCGGCCACCCGGTGGAGAGCATGGCGGCGGTCCTGGAGGAGGGATGGGACGCGGTGTTCATCGGCACCGGGGCGCCCAAGGGCAAGGAGCTGGACCTGCCCGGGCGCTGGGACGATCCGGAGAAGATCCACATCGGCATCGACTGGCTACAATCCATCGCCTTCGGACACATCGACACCATCGGCGAGCGAGTGTTGGTCATCGGCGCCGGCAACACCGCCATGGACTGCTGCCGGAGCGCCAAGCGCCTGGGCGGCAAGAGCGTGAAGGTCATGGCCCGTAAACCGCGGCCGCTCTTCAAGGCCAGCCCGTGGGAGCTGGAGGACGCCGAGGGCGAGGAGATCGAGATCCTGGAGAACTACTCCCCCAGCCGGTACGTCATCGAGGACGGCAAGCTGGTGGGGATGGAGTTCGAGATCGTGCGCTGGCACGAGCCCGAGGGTGGAGGCCGTCTGAAGAAGGAAGTGCTGGACACCAAGGTCCTCCCCTGTGACGAGGTGATCCTGGCCATCGGACAGGACGCCGCCTTCCCGTGGATCGAGCGGGACATCGGCATCGAGTTCAACGACTGGGACATGCCGGTGGTGGACAGGACGAGCTTCCAGACCACGCGTCCCGGCGTGTTCTGCGGCGGCGACGCGGCGTGGGGCCCGGAGAACATCATCTGGGCGGTGGAGCACGGGCATCAGGCGGCCATCAGCATCCACCAGCACTGCCAGGGGCTGAGCGCCGACGACCGCCCGCCCTACGGCCAGAACCTGGTGAGCGTGAAGATGGGGCTCCACGAGTGGAGCTACTCCAACGACTACGACGACGCGCGGCGGCAGGAGATGCGCTACGCCGACCTGAAGGAACGCCTGGCCTCCATGGAGGTGGAGGCGGAGATGGGATTCGACCTGGAGCGAGCGTGCCAGGAGGCCGAGCGGTGCCTCAACTGCGACGTCCAGACCCATTTCCCCGACAAGCTGTGCATCGAGAGCGATGCCTGCATCGACGTGTGCCCGTTGGACTGCCTGACCATCACCTGGGACGGCGAGGAAGACGAGGTCCGCATGCGCCTCACCGCCCCGGCGGAGAACCTGGACCAGCCGCTCTTCGCCTCGGGCCCGCTCCCCCAGACCGGGAGGCTCATGTTCAAGGACGAGAACCTCTGCATCCACTGCGGGCTGTGCGCGGAGCGGTGCCCCACGGCGGCGTGGGACATGCGGAAGTCCACGCTGCTGAAGCCGTACGCGGGGCTGGCCCCCGGGTATCGGCACCCGGACCGGGCAGCCGCGGGGGTGGGACGATGAGCGGCCCGGGTGGAGGGCCGCGCGCGCGTCGCGCCACCGCCCACGCCGCCGCGCCCGCGGGCGGCGCGACCACGCGGCGGGCGCCGAGGCGTGAGGCCTCCGGGCCGGGCACGGAGGCGGCGCCGGAGGAGGCGCCCCGGGCGGGCCGTCGGCCCGGCGTGAACGACTTCGCCTTCAAGATCGCCACGGCCAACGGCACGGGCTCGGCCAGCGCCAACGGGCTCCTCATGAAGACCATCTTCCGGATGGGGATCCCGGTGTCGGGGAAGAACCTCTTCCCGTCCAACATCCAGGGCCTGCCCACCTGGTACGAGATCCGGGTGAGCGAGGAGGGGCACACCGCCCGCCGCGCCGAGTTCGACCTCATGGTGGCCATGAATCCCGCGACGTACGCGCGGGACGTGAAGGAGGTGAAGTCCGGAGGGTGGGTGCTCCACGACGCCACCTGGCCTCTGGACGCCGAGCTCCACCGGGACGACGTGACCTTCCTGGAGGTCCCGCTGGCCAGGATGTGCAACGAGCACTTCGAGGGGGCGCGGGCGCGTATCCTGCTCAAGAACATCGCCTACGCCGGCGTGCTGGCGGCGCTCCTGGACATGGACCTGAGGGTGGTCGACGGGCTGCTGGAGGAGACGTACGGGCGGAAGAAGGCGCTCCTGGACTCCAACTTCGAGGCGGTGCGTATAGGCTACGACCATGCCAGGGAGCACTTCGAGTGCCCCCTTCCGTTCCGCCTCGAGGCCATGGACGAGACCAAGGGGCACATCCTCATCGACGGCAACACCGCCGCGGCGCTGGGATGCGTCTACGCCGGGGCCACCGTCGCGGGATGGTATCCCATCACCCCGTCCACGTCCCTGGTGGACGCGTTCAGCGGCTTCTGCGCCAAGCTCCGGAAGGACCCGGAGACCGGGAAGAGCCGGGTGGCCATCATCCAGGCCGAGGACGAGCTGGCCGCCGCCGGCATGGTCATCGGGGCCTCCTGGGTGGGCGCCCGCTCCTTCACCGCCACCAGCGGGCCGGGCATCTCGCTCATGAGCGAGTTCATCGGCCTGGCGTACTACGCCGAGATCCCCATGGTGATCTTCGACATCCAGCGGACGGGCCCGTCCACGGGCATGCCCACGCGCACCCAGCAGGGCGACCTCATGATGGTGGCCTACGCGTCCCATGGGGACACCCGCCACATCGCCCTCTTCCCCGCCCACCCCGGCGAGTGCTTCGACATGGCGGTGGCGGCCTTCGATCTGGCGGAGCGATACCAGACGCCGGTGTTCGTGGTGTCGGATCTGGACATCGGGATGAACGACTGGGTCGTGCCGGAGATCCGGTGGGACGACGACTACGTCCCGGACCGCGGCAAGGTGCTCTCCGCCGACGAGCTGGAGCGCATCGAGAGATTCCACCGGTACCTGGACGCCGACGGAGACGGGGTGGCTGCCCGCACGGTGCCCGGAACGCACCCCAAGGGGGCGTTCTTCACCCGTGGCTCGGGGCACGACCGGTACGGCCGCTACACCGAGGACGCCGACGCGTATCAGGACGTGGTGGACCGCCTGGATCGGAAGATCCTGGGCTCCACCGAGCGGCTGCCGCAGCCCGAGGTGCACCTGGCGCACTCAGGGGGGAACGGGGCGACCCCGGCCGCGGCGGAGGGCATGGCGCCCATCGGGCTGGTGACGGTGGGCGGTT
>CAYGKI010000266.1:0-1108 GCA_964350235.1 uncultured Gemmatimonadaceae bacterium
TCCACGAACAGGTCGCGGCGCACCACCAGCGACGGGGTCCCCACGAAGTTGGTGCGGAGGAGGCCGTCGATCTGCGATCCCTCGGGAAGGGCCTCCCCTTCCACGATCCAGCGACCATCCAGGTCCCGTGTCGCCTGCTTCGTGTAGCACGCGCCGGCACCGTCGGACATGGCCCGGCGCTGCGCCTCCAGCTTGTCCGGGGCCCAGACGCAGTCGTCGTCCAGGAAGGCCAGGAGATCCCCCGAGGCGTGCTCCGCGCCCATGTTGCGTGCCCGGGACGCCCCGCCACGCTCGACGGCGCGGATCCCCCGCACCCTGGAATCCTCGCCTTCCAGCGTCGCGAGGACGGTGGGCGTGTCGTCGTCGGACGCATCGTCCACCACGATGACCTCGAGATCGCGGACCGTCTGGGCCAGGGCGCTCCGCACGGCCTCGGCCACACGCCCGGAGCGGTTGCGCGTGGGAATCACCACGGACACGGAGACGGCGCTCATCGGGCGTGGACGTCTCGTCCCCGGGTGCGTGCCGCGACCGAGCCCTGCAACCGGGTCGCCGCCAGGTACGCGGAGGGCCCCGACATGGCCAGCACGACGCCGATCCAGGAACGCACGCTCCACGGTCGTAGGCGGAGCGACCGTCGGTAGTGGGCGAGGCCGTCTCGGCGGAGCCCGTTCACCACGAGGGCGCCGGCCAGATAGCGATGCATGGTGGAGAGGTGGGCCCGGGGGAGGGGGCTCTCGCGGTACTTGTCGAGCATCCGACGGCCCGCCGCGGCGAGTCGCTCAGGGTCGGACGAGATCCCCGACCCGTCGCGCACGGTCTCGAACAGGACTCTGGGCACTTCCACGGCGCGGCCCTCGGCCAGAAGCCTGGTCCAGAGGTCGAAGTCCTGGAGACGAGGCAGGGCCTCGTCGAACCCGCCGCTGGCCCGGAACGCCTCGGCGCGCAGGAGGGCGTACGGGGTTCCCACCGACCAGGGGCCCAGGGTCCCTCGGACGCTCTCGGAGCCGTCTTCGGCCAACACGCGCATCCGGCCGTAGGCGTAGGCGGCGTCCGCATGGGGCTCCAGGGCGGAGACCAGCTCTTCCACCCGGGTGGGGATCCCCCG
>CAYGKI010000266.1:1118-4129 GCA_964350235.1 uncultured Gemmatimonadaceae bacterium
CCTCGAACAGCAGGAATTCGCCTCGGGCCAACTCGGCTCCCGTGTTCCGCGCGGCGGCGGCGCCTCCGGGAGACGGGCGCCGCATGCCCCTGATTCTCGGATCCCGCTTCGCCGCGGCCTCGACGACGCGAGGGGTCTCGTCCGTGGAGCCGTCGTCGACGACGATGACCTCCAGGGCCGGGTGGGACTGATCCGACAGGGCCTGGAGGGTGTCGCCCAGAAGCCCGGCGCGGTCCCGGGTGGGAACGACCACGCTCACCAGCCCCGGCGTCACGGCAGGCGAGGCCATCACGACGAGCTGCTCGCCGACCACCCCACCGTGGAGGGGCCCCACCCGGGCCTGCTCAGCCGGCCCACGTGGAATCCAGCCCAACGGAGGAACTCGTAGAGCAGGAGCTGGGGGAGCCGGTGCACGTGCCCCTGGTGGATGAAATAGCTCACCTCGCTGGCCAGGAAGCGCACGGATTCTCCCAGGCTCGCCCCCCGGTCGATGCCCGCCGAGCGGAGGGCTCGCCCCACGTAGAAGCTTCTCCTGAAGACACCGCCCAGCGGATAAACGTGGGCATGCAGCGCTTCGGCCCCGGCCTCGTACGCGATGGAGTAGCCCGCGGCCAGGGCCCTCCGTGCCCAGATCTGGTCCTCGCTGTAGTCGGCGTCTTCAGGAATGGGGATGTCCAGCGCCACGTCCCGGCGCACGGCGCTGAACGCGTTGGAGAAGACGACGCGACCCGGACGCGGGTGGTGCCCTTCCGGACGGGGCTCGTACCGGAGAGAGCCGCTGGGATAGTTGATGGAGACGAAGAACATCTCCATGGTCGTGGCGTCGCGGGGAACCTGTCGTCCGTACACGCCCGCCACTCCCGGGTCGGAAAGCGCCCGGGCGAAGCGCAGGGGCCAGTCCGGGGACACGGGCAGGACGTCGTCGGTGAGGAAGCACACCACGTCCCCCCGCGCCAGCTGGATCCCCAGGTTCCGGGTGCGGCCGTGCCCGAAGGCTTCCGGCGGGATCCGCTCCACCTGGAAGCCCGCCGCCTCCGCCCGCTCCGGGGTCCCGTCGGTGGAGCCCGAGTCGATGACGATGACCTGGAAGTCGTCCAGGTCCAGCGTCTCACCCGTTCGCACCAGGCTGCGGGTCAGGTGCTGGAAGGTCCGTCCCCCGTTCCTCACGGGGATGACCACGGTGACCCGGGGCGCCACTCAGGCTCTCCCGAAGTGGCTGCCGCGGAGCACGCTGACGAAGAACGCCGCGAAGGCCAGCTCGGCGCCGACGACCATGAGCGTCAGGGCCAGGATGGCGGGCCGCACGGCGAACAGCACGCCAGCGCCGGCACTCAGCCAGTCCACCAGGATCCACAGGTTGATGGCGAAGCCGGCGGCGAAGAGCAGGGCGCCGCCGGTGACGCCACGCGCCAGGGAGTAGTGCAAGTGGAACCGCCGGATCCACGGGTCGGCGCTCCGGGGCTCGTTCACCAGGGACCACGTCTTGGCATAGATGCCCAGCAGGACCAGCTGCGTCCCCAGGATGGCCAGGGCACTTCCCACGAACATGAAGTGGAAGTCCATGGTGAAGCGGCCCAGCCGCAAGGGGCCGGGGAGCAACAGCGCTTCCAGCCCGAGTCCCAGGGCCACCAGCACCAGCCCGGGCACGAGGAAGAGGCGCGTGGGGCTCATGAGCAGGAGCTTGCCGGCGACGCGGCCGCCATCCACCAGGCTCCGTCGGCTCACCCCCGACTCCCTGGGGTGGAAGGTGACCGGCACCTCCACGGCCTCCAGCCCCTCCTTGGCCGCTTCCACCAGCATCTCGCTGGCGAACTCCATGCCGGTCGCGCCCAGGTCTAGCCGATCGAGGGCTTCCCGCCGCACGCTCCGGAACCCGCACCGCACGTCCGATACCCGGAACTGGAAGAAGCGGCGGGAGAGCGCGGTCTGCACCGGCTCCAGGAAGTGCCGGTGGCGCTTCCGCATGGCCCGGGGCTGGATCCACCCGTTCCGGCGGGTGCCCACCACCAGGTCGTATCCCGCTCTCAGGGGCTCCACGAACCTGTGCAGGAGGGTGAGGTCGTAGGTGCCGTCCCCGTCGACGATGACGATGCAGTCCCCACTGGCCGCCTCCATGCCGCGCAGGCAGGCGGCGCCGTAGCCGCGGATGGGCTGCCGGACCACCCTGGCGCCCATGGCCTCGGCCTGCTCCGCGGATCCGTCGGTGGATCCGTTGTCGCACACCACCACCTCTCCCCGGTACTCCAGGCGCTCCAGGTTCTCCAGGGCGTCCCGCACCACGACGCCGATGCTCGCGGCCTCGTTCAGGCAGGGGATGACGATGGAGACGTCGGGACGCTCCTGCATCCGGTCCTCCGGCATGAGTGGGCGGCCTGGGGGCGGCGACTTGGCCATACGGTGTGGGTGGACCGGAAAATCTACAACCACCTGGAGCCGTACGTGCATCCCGCGGCGGGCGGACCGCTCCGGACCGCCTGCCGAATTACTCCGCCGCGCCGGCGACCTGCTACTTTCACGGGGTCATTTCACCATGCACTCGATGGGGGATGGATGGACGCCAAGGGGTCTCGAGGAACCGCGCTGGTCACCGGAGCCGCCGGCTTCATGGGCGCGCACCTGATCCGTGAGCTGGCCCGCGCGTACCCCGAGCTGCGCGTGATCGCCCTGGACGACCTCTCGGGCGGCTCGCGGGACAACCTGCCCGAGGGGACGGACCTGGTGGTGGGATCGGTCACCGACGCGCCCCTGGTGGCGGATCTCTTCCGGGAGCACCGGTTCGACTACGTGTACCACCTCGCCGCCTACGCCGCCGAAGGGTTGAGCCACTTCATCCGCCGGTTCAACTACACCAACAACGTCATCGGCAGCGTCAACCTCATCAACGAGGCGGTGCGCCACGAGTCGAAGTCGTTCGTCTTCACCAGCTCCATCGCCGTGTACGGGGCGGGGCAGGTGCCCATGCGCGAGGACATGGTCCCCGCACCGGAAGACCCCTACGGCATCGCCAAGTA
>CAYGKI010000266.1:4139-4874 GCA_964350235.1 uncultured Gemmatimonadaceae bacterium
AAGCGGTACCGCACGCACGGCGACGCCGTGGAGCTCGACCTCCGGGCCGCCCACGAGATGTTCGGCCTCGACTCCGTGGTCTTTCGCCCGCACAACGTCTACGGCGAGTACCAGAACATCGGGGACCGGTACCGGAACGTGGTGGGCATCTTCATGAACCAGATCCTCCGCGGGGAGCCGCTGTCCGTGTTCGGTGACGGGCTCCAGCAGCGGGCGTTCTCCTACGTGGGCGACGTGGTGCCCGCCATCGCCGCCGCCCCGTTCGTGCCCGCGGCCAGGAACCGGGTCTTCAACGTCGGCGCCGAGCAGCCCCACACCGTCCTCGACCTGGCCAAGGCCGTGTGTCGGGTCATGGGGCGCCCCGACCATCCCGTCCGGCATCTGGACGCGCGCAACGAGGTGCAGGTGGCGTACTCGGACCACGCCGCCGCGCACGAGGTGTTCGGTCGTCCCGAGGAGATGCCGCTGGAGGAGGGCCTGAAGCGGATGGCGGATTGGGTGGCCACGGTGGGGGCCAGGAAGAGCCCGACGTTCGGCGAGATCGAGGTGACGCGGAAGCTGCCGCCGTTCTGGGTGGAAGGGGAGGGGTAGGGCGGGGGAGGGCGGCTCACCTCCGGGCCAGCAAGGGGGGCGAGCCGCGCGTGTGGCCAGGCGTCCGGCGGCTGGACATCTTCAACCAGGCCGGGGTGGCGAAATCGGTAGACGCAGGGGACTTAAAATCCCCCGGGAGCAATC
>CAYGKI010000267.1:0-4849 GCA_964350235.1 uncultured Gemmatimonadaceae bacterium
GCTCTGGGAGGCCCAGTTCGGCGACTTCGTCAACGTGGCCCAGGTCATGATCGACCAGTTCCTGTCGTCCGGCCTGACCAAATGGGGACAGCACTCACGGCTCACCCTGCTCCTCCCGCACGGCTACGAAGGACAGGGCCCCGAGCACTCGAGCGCCCGGCTGGAGCGGTTCCTCCAGCTCTGCGCCGAAGGGAACATGCGGGTGACCTACCCGACCACGCCGGCCCAGTTCTTCCACCTGCTCCGGAGGCAGGCGCTGCGCCGCCCCGAGCGCCCCATGATCGTCATGACGCCGAAGAGCTTGCTCCGGCACCCCATGGCGACCTCCAAGGTCTCCGAGCTCACGGAGGGCACCTTCCGGCACGTGTTGCCCGATCCCACCGTGGAGGATCCGGAACGGGTGGAGCGCCTGGTGCTCTGCTCCGGCAAGATCTACTACGACATCGCCGGGCACGACCGACGCGGGGAAGCGGACAACGTCGCCATTGCCCGCATGGAGCTGCTCTATCCCTTCCCCAACGAGCAGTTGGAGGGTCTCCTGGCGTCGTACCCCAACCTGAAGCACGTGGTCTGGGCCCAGGAGGAGCCGCGCAACATGGGTGCACTGACCTTCGTCGGCCCGCGGCTCCGGCCGCTGGTGCCACGAAAGGTCTCGCTCTCGTACACGGCCAGACCGGAGCGCGCCAGCCCGGCCGAAGGAAAGAGCCGGGACCACGTGAGGCAGCAGAATCTCCTGGTACTCGAGGCGCTGGGTCTCGAAGGCACGTCGGAAGAAGAAGCCATCTGACGCCTTCGGAGACGCGGAAGCAGGCGAGGCGGCGTCCGCCCCCGGTGATCTTGCCGGGATCGGGCGCCGCGCGCGCATCCGGCGGCCGCCACCTCACCAGCGCAGCAGGATCTTCCCGAAGTTGAGGTTGGACTCCATGGCACGGTGCGCTTCCGCCGCGTCCTCGGCGGGCAGCACCTCATGGACCACCGGTCGGAGGGTCCCGTCGCCGAAGCCGGGCACCACCTCCGCCTCGAAGGCGCGGGCCAACGCCACCTTCTCTTCCAGGCTGCGCGACCGGAGAACCGTTCCGCGGAGGGTCGCCCGCTTGCGCATCAGGAGAGAGAGATCCACCTCGGTCCTGGCTCCGCCGGGAATCCCCACCACCATCCAGCGTCCCGACTCCCCCAGCACACGTTGGTTCCCCGGGGCGTAGGCCGCCCCGACCAGATCCAGAACCACGTCCACCCCTCTCCCGGACGTGGCCTGGACCACCGCGTCCGTCCACCCCTCGTCTCCGGGGATGCCCACGTCCAGGCCCATGGCCTCCGCCGCGTCCAGCTTTTCCCGCGTCCTGGACGTTCCCAGGACCCTGGCTCCCGTGCGCTTCGCGAGCTGGAGCGCCGCGGTTCCCACCCCACTCCCCACGGCATGGACCAGGAGGGTCTCACCTTGCCGGAGGCCGGCCTGGAGGAACAGGGCGTCGAACGCGGTCACGAACACCTCGGGAACGGCGGCGGCGGCGACCAGGTCGAGCGCCCGGGGCACGACCACGGCCTCACCGGCGTCGATGACCACGTGATCGGCGTACCCGCCTCCGCCGATGACGGACATGACCCGCCTTCCCTCCCAGGCGGGGTCGACGCCGGGGCCGACGGCATCCACCACCCCCGAGATCTCCATCCCCGGAATGTCCTGGGGGTATCCGTCCGGAGCCGGATACCGGCCCATTCTCTGGAGCAGATCGGCCCGATTCACGCCGGACGCGGCGACCCGCACCCGGAGCGCTCCGGGCCCGGGCTCGGGCTTGGGCAGGATCTCCATCCGTAGCACGGAGGGTGGACCCGGCGCTTGAATGCGGATGGCGCGCATGGTGTCGGTCATGCTCCGACGCTATGAGCGCGACACCCGGCTGTCCACGGTGTCCTGCAACCGCCCCGCCGCCTTGGCTACCTTCCTCCCATGAAGCTTCCTTTCGACCTCGACCGGCCCCTGGTCTTCTTCGATCTGGAGACCACGGGGCTCGACTTCAAGAAGGACCGCATCGTCGAGCTGGCGCTCATCAAGATGACGCCTCACGGCGACGTGCTCGAGCGGGTGCGCCGCTTCAATCCGGAGATGCCCATTCCACCGGAAGCCACGGCGGTGCACGGCATCACCGACGCCGACGTGGCCGAAGAGGAGCCATTCTGCCGACGTGCGAGGGGGCTGGCGGAGATTCTGGCCGGCTGCGACCTGAGCGGCTTCAACGTCCGCCGGTACGACATCCCCATGCTCCTGGCCGAGTTCAAGCGCTGCGGCGTGCCCTTCTCCCTGGAGGGACGCCGGATCGTGGACATGCAGAACATCTTCCACCGCGAGGAGCCACGCGACCTCTCCGCCGCCGCGCGGTTCTATCTGGAGCGGGAGCACGAGGAGGCCCACACGGCGCTGGGCGACATCCGGACGTCAGCCGCCGTCCTCGGGGCGCAGCTGGAGCGGTACGACCACCTCCCCCGGGACCTGGACGCGCTCCATGCCTACTGCGAGGAGTACGCGCCCGTACGCTCGGAGCTGGAGCGCTGGTTCGGACCGGCGGGAGAGGGACGTCCGTTCCGCCGCGGCAAGCACTCGGGCCGCCTCCTCGACGACGTGGCGGCATCCGATCCCGGCTACCTCGAGTGGATGCTCGGCGCCGACGACATGGACGACGAGGTGTGCGCCGTGGTCCGGGAGGCGCTGACACGCACGGAAACCGGGCGGGGAGCCGCCACCAACCCCGGCACAAATGCCCCCCCCGGGGGTTGATTTCGCGCCGGAACCCGCCGTTTCATGTTCCCATCACGTAAGCCTCCACGGGATTTCCGCTCATGATCCTCTTTCATGCCCACTCGGGCTTCCGGTACCTGGTCCTGCTCACAGGCGTCCTCGTCATCCTCTACGCCTTGTGGGGCGTGGTGAGCAAGCGGCCCTACGACAAGACCATGCGGGTCCTCTCCCTGCTGTTCATCCTGTCCATCGACCTGACGGCGCTCCTGGGCATCTCGTACCTCTTCGTGGGGACATTCTATCCCCAGCTCGGTGGTCACATCGTGACCATGATCCTGGCGGTGGTGGTGGCCCACGTGGTCTCCGCCGTCATGAAGCGGCGCCCGGTGGCGGAGCGTACGTACATGCCCCATGTGGTGGGAACGGCCATCGTCCTCGGCCTGGTCGCCACGGGCATCATCGCCATCGGTCGCTCCATCGTGTAACGAGGCCGGCGCCCATCCCATGAGCAAGCCCGCACCGCCTCTCGAGCGCCTGGAGCCGGAGGAGGACCGCCCCCCGTGCCCGTGTCCGGAGGACCTGGGTCTGGTCGTGAGCGGTGGTGGTGCCCGGGCCGCCTATCAGGTGGGCGTCCTGCGGTACATCGCGCGGCGCTTTCCCGACCTGTGCGTACCCTACATCACCGGGGTGTCCGCCGGAGCCATCAACGCGGCACTGCTCTCCTCCCACCACGGAAGCTTCCTGCAGGCGGTGGACGAGCTGAATCACCTCTGGGGCAACCTGACGGTCGAGGACGTCTTCCGGGTCGACACCAAGTCGCTGCTGATGAACGGCGTCCGGTGGCTCCGCCAGCTCGTCTCCGGAGGCGTCGGCACGACGGACCCCGTGAAAGGGCTCGTAGACACCGAGCCGCTCCGTCAGTTCCTCACGGAGGTGCTCCACGCCGTGGACGGCGAGCTCACCGGGATCCGCTACAACCTGGACCACGGTTGCCTCAAGGCCGCCGCCATCAGCACCTCCAGCTACTCCACCGGCCAGTCCGTGACCTGGGTGGAAGGCTCGGAGATCAGGGAGTGGGAACGGCCGGAGCGAACGGCCCGCAAGTCGACGATCACCGTGGAGCACATCATGGCGTCCGCCGCGCTCCCCCTGCTGTTTCCCGCGGTGCGTATCGGCGACGCGTGGTACGGAGACGGGGGCGTGCGCCTCACCGCACCCCTCTCGCCGGCCTTGCACCTCGGGGCCCGGAGGGTGCTGGCCATATCCACCAGGGCGGACCGTTCCGCGCGGGAAGTGGACGCACCCACGGTCCATGGCTATCCCCCACCCGCCCAGGTGATGGGTGTCCTGATGAACTCCATCTTCCTGGACCTCCTGGACCACGACGCCATGCGCCTGGAGCGGTTGAATCGCCTGGTCCGGCGGCTTCCCCCGGACGACCGCGAAGGGCTCGCCCCCGTGAGCCTCATGACGCTCCGCCCCTCGAGGGACCTGGGCCGGCTGGCCGGCCAGTACGAAGCCAAGCTGCCCCGGGCCTTCCGGTTCCTCACGCGAGGCCTGGGCACGAAGCAGACCCGCAGTCCCGACTTCCTGAGCTTCATCCTCTTCCAGCCCGACTACCTGAGGGCGCTCATGGACATCGGCGAGGAGGACGCCCACCGGAGGGCCGACGAGATCGAGGCGTTCCTCTGCGCGCCTCCCTCCGGCGTGGCGTCACCGTCGGGCTGAACCCGGCGAACGACGCCGTGGAACACCGCGCCGCGCCCCCGGATGAGGGCCGGTTTGATTAGATTTGAACGATGGTCCGCAAGCCGTCAGACGGGCCCGTCCGAGGCTAGGAGAAGGTCATGTCGGAACAGAACAAGCTGGCGTCCGAGCTCGAGTCCCGGGAAGTCGCCGAGGGCGCGCGCGAACAGAAGTGGGAGAAGAAGAGCTTCGCCCGAGCCCTCTTCGAAGGTCGCTTCGACCTCGACCTGGTCCATCCACACCCGGACCCGGACCCCGAGGAGCAGGCCCGCGCGGCCGAATTCCTGGAACGGCTCGAGGCTTTCGCCCGGGACCATATCGACGGGGACGCCCACGCCCGGGACGGATGGGTGCCGCAGGAGGTCCTGG
>CAYGKI010000268.1:0-4814 GCA_964350235.1 uncultured Gemmatimonadaceae bacterium
TCGGCTCCAGCGACTTCGCGGACGCCTGGAGGGCGGCGCTCCGCACACCCAACGTGGTGCAGAACCTCCTGGGTGAGGGAACCCTCTCCGCGTCCCTCATCCCCGTCTACTCCGAGATGATCGAGGAGGGCCGTGAGGAGGACGCCGGGCGCTTCGCCGGCGCGGCGCTGGGGATCCTCACTGCCGTGGCCGCCTGCGTGGTGCTGGTGGGTTGGATCGTCGCCCCCCTGTTGGTGCGGCTCTTCTTCGCCACCTGGGATGCCGACAAGCAGGCCCTGACCGTCACGCTCGTCCGTATCCTGTTCCCCATGACGGGCATCCTGGTGGTGTCCGCCTGGGCGCTGGGCATCCTCAACAGCCATAGGCGCTTCTTCGTGTCCTACGTGGCGCCGGCCTTCTGGAACGTGGCCATGATCACGGCCATGGTGGGTGGGGCGTTGAGCCTGGGGTTGGAGGGGCGGGGCCTGGTGGTGGCCCTGGCCTGGGGCGCGCTGGTGGGCGGCCTCCTTCAGCTGCTGTGGCAGCTTCCGTTTCTCTTCCGACACGTTCGCGGCCTCGTCCCTTCGCTGTCGTTCGGGGTCCCGGGGGTGCGGGACGCCGTGAGCAACTTCGTGCCCGTGGTGGCGGCGCGCGGGGTGGTGAACCTGAGCGGCTGGATCGACCTGATCCTGGCTGGACGCCTGGCTTCCGGCGCCGTGGCGGTCCTGGGATACGCGCAGACGTTCTACGTGCTTCCCATCTCCCTGTTCGGGATGAGCATCGCGGCGTCCGAGCTTCCCGAGCTATCCCGGGCACGGGGCGAGGCGGAGCAGGTGGTGGCGGCGCGCGTGGCCGCGGCCCTCCGGCGCGTCTCCTACTTCCTGATTCCATCGGCCGTGGTGTACCTGGCCCTGGGCGACGTGGTCATCGCCGCGCTCTACCAGACCGGAGCGTTCGGGACCACGGAGACCCTGGTCACCTGGGCGGTGCTGGGAGCCTACGCCCTCGGACTTCCGGCGTCTGCCGCGTCCCGGGTCCTGTCGTCGGCCTTCTACGCCCTCCGAGACGCCCGGACGCCGGCGCGCGTGGCGTACCTGCGCGTGGCGGTCTCCACCGCGACGGGCATCGCGTTCATGGTGCCGTTGGACGGCGTGGGCTTCCAGGGACTCCGCCTGGGTGCCGCGGGCCTCGCCCTGGGCGCCACCTTCGGCGCCTGGATGGAGTTCGTGCTCCTGCGCAGGTCGCTGGGCCGGAAGGTGGGACCCCACGGCCCGGGCACGGCGCCCATCGTGCGCTTCTCCCTGGGGGCCGCCATGGCCGCCGCCACGGGGGTACTCCTCCAGGGGGCGGTGGACGCCGCCCATCCTCTGCTGGGCGCCATGCTCACGCTGATCCCGGCCGGATTGGTGTACTTGATGGTGGCCGGCGTACGTCGGCCCGGTCGCGCGCCCCGCGTGGTCCGGGAAGGCGACGACGGGTAGCCTCATGCCGGTAGACGTGGAAGGGCTCGGGCGCCTCTCGACCAAGCCGGGCGTGTATCTCTTCAAGGACGCCCGGGCCCGGGTGCTCTACGTGGGCAAGGCCAAGTCGCTCCGCCCCAGGGTGAAGAGCTACTTCCAGCGATCCGCGGACCTCAGCGCGAAGAACCGCGAGCTCATGCGGCACGTGGACGCGCTGGACACCATCGTCGTGGGGTCCGAGGCGGAAGCGCTCATCCTTGAAGCCAATCTCATCAAGGAGCATCGCCCGCGCTTCAACATCCTCCTCCGGGACGACAAGCAGTATCCCTACATCAAGGTCACGGTCCAGGAGCCGTTCCCCAGGGTCTTCGTCACCCGCCGCGTCGTGAACGACGGCGGACGCTACTTCGGTCCCTACACGTCCGTGGGGCCCATGCGCCAGGCGCTGGAGGTCATCAAGCGGCTGCACACCGTCCGCTCGTGCCGGTACGACCTGCCGGACGACGCGCCGGACCGTCCCTGCCTGGACTACCACATCGGGCGGTGCATGGCGCCGTGCGTCGGACTCCAGAGCCGGGAGGAGTACCGCGGCATGATCGACGAGATCGTCCGCATCCTGGAGGGGGACACGGAGGACCTGAGGGCTCAGGTGGAGCGACGGATGCACGAGGCGTCCCGAGGTCTGGAGTTCGAGCGTGCCGCAAACCTCCGGGACGTGCTCGCCGGGCTGGACGCCATCGGAAGGGAGCAGCGCGTGCAGCGGGCCCGGGGTGGCGACTTCGACGTGGTGGGTCTGGCGCGGGACGGTGCGCTGGGCGCCGGAGCCGTCCTCAGGGTACGCTCGGGTCTGCTCCTCGGTCGAGAAGCACAACGCTTCGGAGATCTGGAAGACGCGTCCGACCAGGAGATGCTGGGCTCACTGTTGTCCCGCACCTACCTGGGGAGCGGGAGCGCGGCCATGGCGGACCTGCCTCGGGAAGTGCTCCTTCCGTGGGACTTCGAGGATCGGGAGGTGCTCGAGTCGGTCCTCTCCGAGTCGGCGGGAAGGGCGGTACACATCCGGATTCCCCAGCGAGGCGAGAAGCTCCGGCTCGTGGAGCTGGCGGCGCAGAACGCGCGCCAGCTCCTGGAGGACCGGGTCACCGCGCTGGCCTACGCTGCGGACCGGGCCGACGACGCGCTGTTCAGCCTGCAGGAGGAGCTCGACCTCAAGGTCGTCCCACGCCTCATGGTCTGCTTCGACATCTCCCATCTCCAGGGCGTGGACACGGTGGCCAGCGCCGTGGTGTTCGAGAACGGGGAGCCGAAGCGCTCCATGTACCGCCACATGAAGATCCGCGGCGACTGGGGGAACGACGACTTCCGCTCCATGGAGGAGGCCGTGGGGCGGTACTTCCGGCGCTGCGTGGAGCGTGAGACGCCCGTCCCGGACCTGGCGGTGATCGACGGGGGGAAGGGGCAGCTCTCGGCGGCGTGACCTGGGGCTCCACGACGTGGCGGTGGCGGCGCTGGCGAAGCGGGAGGAAGAAGTCTTCCTCCCCGGCCGCCCCCGGCCCGTGGTGCTGGACCGCAGGGACCGGGCCCTGCATGTGCTCCAGAGGATCCGCAACGAGGCGCACCGGTTCGCCGTGCGCTACAACCGGAAGCTCCGGAGCCGCCGGACCATCCGAAGCGACCTGGCCGACATCCCCGGCGTCGGACCCAAGCGGCAGGCCACGCTCCTGCGACGGTTCGGCTCCCTCAAGGGGGTCCGCGAGGCCACGGCTGAGGAGATCGCCCGCGTGCCGGGGTTCTCCGACGCCCTGGCGAATAGGATCCTCACGTACCTCGGGCGGTAGAAGGGCAAGGTACTTGCATCCGGGGGGCACGGAAGCTAGACAAGGGACCTTGGCGTCGTTCCGGCGGCCTTCTAAGTTACCCAGTCTTCCCCCCAAAACATGACCCAATGGAGGTTCCAAGGATGAAGATCCGCTATGGACTCGTCCTGACAGTGGCTCTCGGTCTCGGTCTCACCGGCTGCGCCTCGGGCGGAGGCGGAGGCGGAGGTGGTGCGTCGCTGCAGAACGCGATGGCCGAGCTCGGCGGCCAGGGTGTGCCCCCTCGCGAGACGCCCAACACCAACCAGGCCGAAGACCTGTTGGACGATGCCGAGGACGCCGCGAGCCCGGCCGCTGCCGAGCCGCTCTACCGTCAGGCCCTGACAGCCGCTGAAGCCGAGGTCGCGGCGGATCCGGAGAACCCGCTCGGACACCGCCTGGCGGCGCTGGCGAGCCTGGGGCTGGGTGAGTACCAGGAGGCCGGTGCGTATTTCGACCGCGCCGCCGAGCTCTACCCGCTCTATGAGTTCGAGGATGCCCAGCTGCGTGAGCAGACCTGGATCGAGCTCTACAACGAGGCCATGCCGCTCCTCAATCGGAACGACTACGAGGGCGCCGTCGTCCTGCTGGACGACGCCAACGCCATCTTCGCCAGCCGTCCCGAGGCGTTCATCACGGCCGCGCAGCTGTATGGACAGCTCCAGCAGGCCGATCCGGCCCTGGAGAACCTCGCGCGCGCCCAGGAGATCATCGACGGGGTGAGCGAGGAGGAGTACGACCAGGAGACGGTGGCGGATTGGCGCGCCCAGGGGGAGACCCTTCCCACGCTCCGGGCGCAGATCCTCTCCAACGCCGGTCGCTACGAGGAGGCTTCCGAAGTCTTCGCCAGCATCCTCGCCAACGATCCTGGCAACGTCGACGTGGCCATGAACCTCGCCGCTACCCAGATGCAGACGGGTGACGAGGCCGCGGCCCTCGAGACGTACGACATGCTGCTGAACGACCCCAACCTGGGCGCGACGGACTTCTACCGTATCGGCATCGGGTTCTACCAGGGCGCCGTGTACGAGCAGGCCGCCCAGGCGTTCGGGCAGGCGGTGGCGGAGAACCCCATGGACCGTGACGGTCTGGAGATGTGGGCGCGCTCCCTGCAGATCGATTCGGCGTACGCCGAAGTCCCCCCGGTGGCCGAGCGCTGGCTGGAGCTGGATCCCAACAGCCGGAACGGGATGCTCATCCTGGCCCAGTCCGTGAACCAGACCGGCAACGGCCAGCGCGCCGGCGAGATCATCCAGCAGATCGACCAGCTGGACGTCACCGTCGACGAGCTGCAGATGCAGCGGTACGGTCCGGGCGGCGCCCGGGTGACGGGCACGGTCAACAATCAGAGCCTGAGCACGGGTACGCAGGTCACGCTGACGTTCACGTTCTACGACTTCAGCGGCGCCCCCATGGGCACCGTGGAGCATCGTGTTCAGGTCGGCTCGCCGGACGTGAGCGACCTCTTCGAGGTGGAGTTCGAGTCGCCGGCCCGAACGCTCGGGTAGCAGAACCGCAG
>CAYGKI010000269.1:0-4810 GCA_964350235.1 uncultured Gemmatimonadaceae bacterium
ACGATGAGGTCGTACGCCTCCGCCCGGGCCTCCTGGCGGCTCAAGCCAGCAGCTCGACGAGGTGGTAGCTCCGCTTGCCCTTCCTCAACACCAGGTAGCGGCCGTCCAGCGCCCGACCGGCGGAGACGACGGCATCCGTCCCTTCCACGCGCTCGTTGTTGATGTAGATCCCACCGCCCTCCAGCGCGCGGCGGGCGTCTCCCTTGGAAGAGGCCAGCCCGGTGTCCACCAGGAGGTCCACCACGGCCATCCCCTCGCCTTCGAACGCGGAGCGGCGCATGCGGGTGGCCGGCACGTCGGCGAAGATCTCTGCCACGTCCCGCGACGCGAGGCCGTCCAGGCTGCCACCGAACAGGGCGTCGGTGGCCCGCCGGGCCCCGGCGAGGCCGGACGCCCCGTGAACCCGCTCCGTGACGTCCTCCGCCAGAGCCTTCTGGGCGGCGCGGCGGTGGGGCTCACGCGCCACCGCGTCCTCCAGCTCGGTGATCCGCTCGCGGCTCATCAGGGTGAAGTACTTGAGGTAGCGCACCACATCGGCGTCCTCGGTGTTCACCCAGAACTGGTAGAACGCGTAAGGCGACGTGAGCTCGGGATCGAGCCAGACGTTGCCGCTCTCGGACTTGCCGAACTTGGCGCCGGACGCGTTGGTCACCAGCGGCATCACCGCACCGTACGCGCGCTCACCTTCCGTACGGCGCACCAGATCGATGCCCGCAGTGATGTTCCCCCACTGATCGCTTCCGCCCATCTGCACGGTGCACCCCTCGCGGCGATACAGCTCCAGGAAGTCGAACGACTGGAGCAGCGCGTAGCTGAACTCGGTGTACGAGATGCCCGTCTCCTCGTTCTCCAGACGTCGCTTCACCGACTCCCGGGCCATCATCTGATTCACCGAGAAGTGCTTGCCGATGTCCCGCAGGAAGTCCACCAGCTTCAACCCGCCGAGCCAGTCCAGGTTGTTCCTCATCCTGGCGGCGTTGGACACGCCCTCGAAGTCGAGGAAGTGCTCCAGCTGGGCGCGGATCCCGGCCGCATTCTCGGCCACGGTCTCCGCCGTCAGCAGCTGTCGCTCGGCCGTCTTCCCCGACGGATCTCCGATGAGCCCGGTGCCTCCGCCGACCAGGGCGATGGGCGTGTGCCCGGCGCGCTGGAGGTGGACCAGGCCCATGATCACCAAGAGGGACCCGACGTGCAGGCTACGCGCCGTGGGATCGAAGCCGATGTACCCCACGCGCGGACCCTCGGCGAGGTGCTCCTCGACGCCCTGGGTGGCGTCCTGGAGAAGCTCGCGCCAGCGAAGCTCGTCGAAGAGAGAGGTCATGACCGGGCAGGGCAGGAGAATGCGGCGTGGACGGGTCCGAACGGTAGCGGGCGCCGGGGGACGGTCAAGCCCGGCGAAGCCTCACCAGCCTTCGCGCCGCCGAGCGCCGGCCAGATGCGCTTCGTGGTGGGCGCAATGCCACGCGTACGACTCCAGCATGTAGTCGAGGGTGACGTCGCCGATCTCGGGATGCCTCAGCGGCCGCGCGAAGTCCTCGGCGCGCATGGAGCGCAGCAGGAGGACCCACCGGACGTGCAGGGCCTCGAGCAGGACCAACGAGACCTGGACGGGCGCCTCCCGGGCATCCGCCAGTCCGGCCCATCCGTCCTGGTCGTACGGCCGGATGGTGGGATGGTCCTCGGTGAGCGCCAGGCGGAACCGGGTATAGGCGTTGAGGTGCGAGTCGGCGAGATGGTGGGTGAGCTGGCGCATGGTCCACCCCCCTTCCCTGTACGGCGTGTCGAGCCGGGTGTCGCTCAGGTCCGCGACCAGGGAGCGGACCCGATCCGGGTGACGGGCCAGGACATCCACCCGCGCCGCTCGCTCGTCCTCCGTGAGGGGCCGCATCAAGCTCTCGAACGGGCCTACCGGATAGCGTGGATCCTGGGCAGCGGGTCTCGTCATGGGTCGTTCCGTTCCGGGTGTGAGAATGCGGCGGAGATCATCATGTCACCCTCGGGAATGGGAAGCGAGGACCGCCCGTGACGAAACAACACCGGGGAGGTCGTTCCTCACTTGCCAGGAGGCGCGCACGACCTCCAATCTGACTCTGGCTGGGCACCGCCGATCCGGGGTGGTATCGTGGGACGGTGCGTCCGGAGGCTGAACCCGGCCAAGCCCGCGGACGATCCCGCGGAACCGGATCCGAAGGGTCGTGTAGGTCCATTGGGTTCCTTCAGGCGAGCATCATGATGAGTTCCTCCCCGCATCCGAGCCACGGCCGCCGCGCCGTGCGGGTGGGCCCGGGATCGTTCTCGGTCCGTGTGCCCCCCCTGGCCAGAGGTATGCTGGTCGCCCTGCTGTCCGCGCTTCCCGTGCTCGGAGTCCAGGCGAGTCCGCTCATGGCCCAGGACCGGCCGGCGGAGCCGGAAGGCCTGCCGGGCATCGTGTCGGGGCGCGTGGTCGATCAGGCCAGCGGGGCGCCCATCTCGGAGGTGTTGATCCGCGTGGAGGACACGGCCATCGAGGCCCTGTCCGACGAGCGCGGCAGGTTCACCCTCTCGGACGTGCCCGCGGGTCAACAGCGGCTGCTCCTCAGCCACCTCGCCTACGGTGAGCATGCCCGCCTCGTGCTGGTGCCCGAGGCCGACCGGATGATCGTGGAGGCTCGCCTCTCCACGCAGGCCATCGAGCTCGCGCCGCTGCTGGTGGAAACCCTCACCGAAGTGGACCGGCGCCAGGCCACGACCGGGGCCCAGGTCAACGAGGTGGAGCGCCCCGAGATCGACCTGGCCCACCGGACGGGCCAGAACCTGGGCGAGCTCCTGAGGCAGGAGATCCCCGGAGCATCCGTCCGCCAGGGCTGGTTCGGGGGAGCCTGCGTGGAGTTCCGCGGAGCGCGCGCCACCGGCGGGCGGTGCCGCGAGATGACCGTGTTCCTGGACGGCGTTCGGATCGCGGACCCCGGGCTCCTCCTGGCTACCCTGTCGCCCAACGACGTCGAGAGCATGGAGATCCTCTCGCCCGCGGAGGCAGGCGCCCGGTACGGGAGCGTTTCGGGGAACGGCGTGCTGCTCATCGAGACCCGGCGCCCCCCGCGTCCGGGCGCGAGGGACCCGAACCAGCCGCGCTTGGCGGAGGCCACGCTCTTCGATTGGTCGGGGGAGAGCAACCCGTACGCATGGAAGCGGACGGTGGCCACCTCGTTCCTGGCCAACGCCCTGGGCGTCGGTGCGGGCCTGGCGCTGGCGCACCAGTGTCTCTGGCGCACAGAAGCCGGGTCTCTGGGCCTTCGAACCCGCTGCGGCGGCGCGGCCACGACGAGTATCGGCTTCCTGGCCCTGGGCCTGCCCGCCCTTGGCAGCGCGTTGGCGGCCCAGTGGGGTGGCGCTACCGATCGCTCCGCAGGAAGGGTCACGCCCATGTCGCTCACCGCCGCGTTGGGCGTGGCATCGGGCTACATGCTGATCATCCACGGCACCGAGACCAGCCAGGTGGCGGGTAGCGTGGTACTCGGTCTAGGAGTCCCCGTGCTAACCACGTTGGCCGACCGTATCTTCCGGGCGCTTCGCTGACGACGGACGCTGCACCATCCACCGCGGTGAGCACCCATTCCTTTGGACGCACCTCCACCTGAAGGCACGCTCTTGACCAGACCCGCGAAGGCAATCGGCCCCACGGCGCTCCTCGTGGCGCTCCTCCTGTCCGGCTGCTTCCGGTACGTCCCGACGCCGGTGGACGTGGCGCCTCCAGGGGAGGACGTGAGGCTCCTGGTGACGCGCCAGGGCGCCGCCGATCTCGCCCAGGTCACCACGGTGCAGGGTGAAGTACCCACCGTGCGCGGCACCCTCCTGGAGCGGGAGGGAGGGGACATGTTGCTCAGGGTCCCCGTGGGTCAGAGACGCGACGGCTTCCACACCGTCTCGCTGGACCAGACCATCCGCATCCCGGTGAGCGAGATCCTGCAGGTGGAGCGGCGGGAGTTCGACACGCCCAAGACGGCGTTCCTCGTGGCGGGGGCCATCGGTGGCTCGGCGTTCATCATCTTCAGCATCATGAACGCCTTCGGCGAGTCGGACGGAACCGACCCGGGCGGACCGGAGGAAAGCCGCATTCCCATTCCCTTCATCTCGGTACCCATCGGCCACTGACGGCGGTGCGCGGAGGCGGGGAGCATTGCCCCGTTTTCCTTGACGCGCAGGGATCCGAGGGCCTATCCTGAAGGGGTCGAGAAGCCTCTGTAGTTCAGATAAGGCCGTAGTTCTATGGAAGATCCGACCGGCCTCCGGTCGTGTCCCAGTCAAGCAGGCGTGCCCGGTGGCGTTCACACGTGCCCCCGGGTCGTCCTACGTACCCCGAGCTTCCAGCCCGTCGGTGCCTCTCGCGAGAGGTGACGGGACGGACTCGGGTTTTTTGTTCGCTCCAACCCAGGAGTCAGTGATGCAGGTACCAAGGTTCGCATTCAGGAAGCCGACGGAGGGGCAACGCCCCCGCCGTCGGCTGGGCTGGCTGGCGGGGCTCTCGCTAGCGGCTCTCGTGGGCTTCGGCCCCGCCCAGGTGGAGGCCCAGACCGGACAGCTGGTCGGTCGGGTCACGGACGCTTCGTCCGGCGCGCCCATGGGTGAGGTCCAGGTCTTCATTCCCTCTCTCGGCCTCGGCGTTCTTTCGCGGGCCGACGGGCGCTTCATCATCCTCAACGTTCCCGCCGGAACCCACGAGGTGCGTGCCGAGCGGATCGGGTATGCTGCCGCCACGCAGAGCGTGACGGTTCAGGGCGGTCAGTCCGTCGAGGTGAACTTCGGCCTCGACTCTCAGGCCCTCGGCCTGGAC
>CAYGKI010000270.1:0-4774 GCA_964350235.1 uncultured Gemmatimonadaceae bacterium
AGAAGGATTCCGGCCTGCGGCCGTCGGATCCGCCGAAGAACCTGCTCTGGCCCATGTGGCTGTTCGCCGGGCTGTGCATCGGGCTGGGGGTGCTCCCCGGACCGCTCTACAACATCCTGCCTTACCCGGTGGAGTACGAGCCGTACACCGCCAGCCACCTGGTCAGCCAGTTCCAGCTGCTCCTGTTCGCCGGCCTGGCGTTCTTCGTCATGCTTCCCATGATGAAGCGGACGTTGACCATCTCCCTGGACTGGGATTGGTTCTACCGCCGATTCGGGACGGCCGTCGGGCGCGAGTTCGCCGTCCGGATCGGCGGCGCCCGTGAGCTGGTGGCGTCCGCCGCCGTGGGGCGGGTCCGCGCCGTCATCGACGGGCTGTTCCGGCGTCATGGACCGGTGGGCCCGTTGGCCCGCTCGGGGCCGTCCGGGAGCATGGTGCTGTGGGTGGCGATCCTGCTCGCGGCGAGCCTGATCGTATACCTGTAGGCGTGTCGGGCGCCCGGCGATGCGTCCCGAACCGATACCTCCATCCACGACCTGGCTCCTCACTCAGCCCATGAGCCCATGACCGTACGTCTGGCCGCCCCTGGTCTCTTCGCCGCGGAAGCCGCGCGCGTCCGCCGCGTCCTGGAAGAGGCCGGGGTGGACGCTGAGATCGTGGGGCCGGAGGCGGATGCCCAGCTTCGGCTGTGTTGGGCCGAGGGGCGAATCCACCGCGCCCCCCCGGTCTCCGAGGGGGCGGTCCTGTCCCTCGTGGAGCCCCGGGACGCCCTGGTGGGCGCTTCCGGGACGACGTCCATGGAGGCGCTTCCGGCGGGATCCCGCATCGGCTTCGAGGGACCCTTGAGGAGGGAGCTCCTCGGCGTTCATCGACCGGATGCGGTGGCCGTGGAGATCGGCAGCGCGGAAGAGGCGCTCGTGGGTCTGGAAGAGGACCGGATCGACGGGTGGATCGCCTCGGTCCGCGTCATCCGGGACGCCGGGGCGGCGGACCGGATCCTGGAGATTCTGGAGCCGACGTCCTGGATGGCGGCCCCCGGGTGCGGCACGTTGTTCGTCCAAGGCGTCCCGGATGCGGCGTGGTCCGGGGTCGTCGAAGCGCTGGACGAGCCGGCCGCCAGGCAGGCCCTCCTCGCGGAGGCGGCGGTCGTCGACGCGCTCGGCGCGGGGCCGGGAGACGCGGTGGCCGTGACGGCACGCCCCCACGGGCCTTTGCTGCGGGTACGTGCCCTGGTGGCCGCCTCGTCGGGGCGTCGTCTCGTCCGAGCTGAGGTCTCGGGGAGGCTGGACGATGCCGAGGAGGTGGGGCGCCGGGTGGCGCGTCAACTCGTGGCCCGGGGCGCCCTGCAGCTGATGGCCGCGGATCCGGGCGTGGCCTCATGAGGAATCCCGGCGCCAAGCTCCTCACCCGCGAGGAGCTGGTGGGGCGGTACGGCCGGCCCCCGGCCCAGCGCGTGCTCTTCACCAACAGCTTGTTCGACCTCCTCCCTCCGGTGCATGTCACCTACCTGGCGCAGGCCCGCGCTCTGGGAGACGCGTTGGTGGTGGGGGTGAACACCGACGCTTCGGTGAGAAGGCTGGAGAAGGCGGCGGACCGGCCCCTGGTCGGACAGGATGCCCGCGCCTTGGTCCTCGCGGCGCTGGAATCGGTGGACGCGGTGTGCCTCTTCGACGAGGATACGCCCGCCGACCTCATCGCCGCGCTCGTCCCCGACGTGCTCGTGAAGGGCGGGGACTACCGTCTGGAAGAGGTGGTGGGAAGGGACACCGTGGAGTCGGCGGGCGGACGCGTGGAGCTCATCCCTTTCCTTCCCGGATATTCGACGACTCGACTGGTACAACGCATCAGGGAGCTGGGGAATGGCTGATCGCCCCGACGGACGCAGATACGACGAGCCCCGGCCCATCGGCATCGAGACCGGCGTGTCCCCCTACGCCGAGGGCTCCTGCATCATCTCCACCGGGAACACGCGAGTCCTCTGCACCGCGTCGGTGGTGGAGGGCGTGCCCGCCTGGCGGGAACGGAGCGGAGCGGGGTGGGTCACCGGTGAGTACGCCATGCTTCCCCGGGCCACCCACACGCGCTCCAATCGAGAGCGGAACGGGCCCAAGGGACGCACGCAGGAGATTCAGCGGCTCATCGGGCGATCGCTCAGGTCGGTGACGGACATGTCCGCCATGGGCCTGCACACCGTCACCGTGGACTGCGACGTGCTTCAGGCCGACGGGGGTACCCGGACCGCGGCCATCACGGGGGCCTGCGTGGCACTCGCCCTGGCCGGGGACTGGATGGTCTCCGAGGGAATGGTGGACCGCAACCCCGTGCGGGAGCGGGTGGCCGCCGTGAGCGTGGGCATCGTGGATGGCACTCCCAGCCTGGACCTGGACTACCGCGAGGATGTCCGCGCCCAGGTGGACATGAACGTCGTCGGCACCCAGTCCGGCGGCCTGGTGGAGGTTCAGGGCACCGCGGAGGGAGATCCGTTCCGCCGCGAAGAGCTCGATACGCTTCTGGATCTGGCGACGTCGGGCATCGAGATACTCCTGGCCGCACAGGCCCGGGCGTTGGGAGGAAGGTGAGCGACGGTCTCCGCCGGCTCCTCGTGGCCACGAGGAGTGAGGGCAAGATGAGGGAGATCCGGCGCATCCTCGGGGAGGTGGCGGGCCTGGAGGTACTGTCTCTGGACGACGCCGGGATCGCCGAGTCTCCGGAAGAGGAGGCGCTGGAGCCGTACGAGACCTTCGAGGAGAACGCTCGATCCAAGGCCGTCCACTTCCACCGCAAGTCGGGTCTGGTCACCGTGGCCGACGATTCCGGGATCGAGGTGGATGCCCTCGGGGGAGCGCCCGGGGTGCGGAGCAAGCGGTTCGCACCGATGGACTGGCGCCGGGGGCGCTCCGGCGACGAGGCCAACAACCTCTATCTGGTCCATGCGCTTCGCGACGTCCCGGAGGAGGAGCGGGCCGCGCGGTACGTCTGCGCCGCCGTGCTGGTGGACGGGACGGGCGAGGAGGTTCTCACCCGCGGCACCTCCGAGGGGCGGATCGTCGACGAGCCCAGGGGGAGCGGCGGATTCGGTTACGACCCGCACGTGCTCGTCCCCGAGCTCGGCCGGACGTTCGCCGAGCTGACCCCGGAGGAGAAGGACGCGCGCAGCCACCGGGGCAGGGCTTTCCGAGCGCTCGCCGCGGTCCTGGCGGGGCGGGGGCCGGGCCCGAGATGACGGATCCACGCTTCGTCCCCGACGAGATCGGGCCCACGGAGGACGGTACCATGCTCCGCATGGCGTGGCGCGACGGCGTCGTGACCGAGCACGCGCCCCGGGATCTTCGGCTGCGGTGCCCCTGCGCGGGATGCGTGGACGAGATGACGGGCGAGAGGATGCTCACGCCCGCCATGGTCGCGCCCGATGTCTATCCCCTCGAGATTCGGTACGTTGGCCGCTATGCCCTCCAGTTCCTTTGGAGCGACGGTCACAGCACCGGCATCTATCCCTACGAGTACCTGAGAAGGCTGGCGGACGAGGAAGCTTGAGTCCTCCGACGCCCGGCCTGGAGTGGAGTCGTCCATGTCGTGTCTGAGCTGGCTGCGAATTGCCACCGCCCGCGCCGTCGGCGCGCTCACGGTCCCGCTTCTCTTCGGCACCGCCCTGGAGGCGCAGGAGACCCACCGGCTTCCCCTGACCCCCGAGAACGTCCATTGGGGGTATTACGACGCGTCGGTGCCGCCCGTGCTCAGCATCCAGTCCGGGGACCGGGTGTACGTCGAGACCATGGTGGCCCACGGGCTCTGGCGCTTGCGGCGCGCCGGGGCCGCCGAGGACCGTATTCCGGCGTCCATGGTGGCGGTGGAGAACGCGGTAACGGTCCGCGGGCCCGGCGCACACCCCATGACCGGCCCCATCCGCGTGGAGGGGGCGGAGCCGGGGGACGTGCTGGAGATCCGTGTCCTGGACATCGACTTCCTCACGCCTTTCGGGGTGTCGGGGTTCCTGCCCGGCGGCGGCACGCTCCCCGATCACTTCCCGTACGGGCAGTTCCGGTTCTTCGAGTTCGACCTCGAGTCGGAGACCGCGCGCATGGTGGGGACGGAGCTCGACGTTCCCCTCCGTCCGTTCTTCGGCTCGGTAGGGGTCGCGCCACCGGAGATGCGAGGCCGGATATCCAGCGGGCCTCCCGGATACCATGGCGGGAACTTCGACAACAAGGAGCTGGTGGCCGGGACCACGCTCTATCTTCCGGTCCACGTCGCCGGTGGAAACCTGTCCATCGGTGACGGACACGCGGCCCAGGGGGACGGCGAGGTGAGCGGGACCGCCATCGAGACGTCCCTCACGGGGACGGTGGAGGTGAGGCTCCGAAAGGACCTGACCCTGAGGTGGCCCAGGATGGAGACGCCTACGCACTACGTCTCCATGGGCCTCCATCCCGACCTGGACGAGGCCGCCCGGATGGCCGTCCTCGAGATGGTGGACTTCCTGGTGAGCCATCACGGGCTCACCCGCGAGGACGCCTACGTGCTTTGCTCGGTGGCGCTGGATCTGCGCGTCACCCAGGTGGTGGACGGCACCAAGGGAATCCACGCCATGCTGGCCAAATCCATCCTGCCCTGACAGGAGGCGTCACCGGACGCCGGACACGTGGGCGGGGTCACACCAGGAGCGCGATGCGCGCGGCGGCGTAGGCGAGGAAGCAGAACACCAGGAATCCGCCACTCCGCCGGGAGAGGCCGACGCCCCGGCGATCCAGGTACCACAAGCCGGTGACCAGGACGG
>CAYGKI010000271.1:0-4751 GCA_964350235.1 uncultured Gemmatimonadaceae bacterium
GCGGCGCCCCCCGCCCCCGGGCCGGCCCCTGCGGAGCGGCCCCCGCCCGCCGGCGGAGGGCGGAACGGTGGCCGTGCTCCTTCAAGGGAGGGGGAGCGACATGCACGACCTCCAGGGCCTGCGTCGGCTCCTCCCCGACGACTGGACCCTGGTGACGCCCCGGGCGACGTTCGCGGGAGCGCCCTGGGGATACGGCCCGGGATGGGCTTGGTACCGGTACGTCGCCGAGGACCGTGTGGTGCCCGAGACCCTGGACCGGAGCTTGACGGCCCTGGACGGCTTCCTGGAAGGGCTCCCCGAGATCGTCGGTGGCCCGGTGGAGCGTCTGGTGCTGGGTGGGTTCTCCCAGGGCGGGACCCTGAGCCTGGCCTACGCCCTCACCCGTGAGCGCCCGCTGGCGGCGGTGCTGAACTTCTCGGGTTTCCTGGCCGACGGTGTGACGCTGCCCGAGGATGGACGGATGCCTCCGCTGTTCTGGGGACATGGGCTCCACGATCCCGCCATCCCGTACGCCCTGGCGGTGAAGGGCCGCGCGGCGCTGTCCGCCGCGGGCATCCAGGTCGTCGCCTCGGACCATCCCATCGGCCACGGCATCGTCCCCGACGAAGTGGCCGCGGCGCTCAGGGTGGCCGGTGCCGGCTAGCTTCCGGGGACCTCTCCGGCGTACCCGGTGAGCTCCACGTAACCCCGCCCCCGCACGTCCGCTCCACCCACGCCGGTCCCGCGGACGTCCACGGCGCCTTCCCAGTAGCGGAAGGCCAGGTTGAGCTCCTGGTCCTCCAGCACCGGATCGACGGTGAGGTCCACCTCCCGGTCCGGCACCCGGATGCGCCACCCGGATGGATACGAGGCCCCGTCGACGGGTGAGCGCCACCGCCCCGTGGCCTCCACCTTCTCGCCGGAGGGGTCGATGAGGACGCCGTCGCTGAGGGGGTGCGGCGTGCCGTCCGCCTGACGGAGCTGGTAGACCATGAGCTCCCATCCATCGTCGAGCTGGATGGAGAACCAGTCCCATCCTTCCTGCCCTTCGGAAAGGGCGGAGGTGCTCCACTCCCGGTCCATCCATGCCAGGCCGGAGACCGCCACGGTATCCCGACCCACCACCACGGTACCCTCGGCGGGCAGGCGCGTGTAGGCATAGTAGTAGGACGCGTTGCCGGGCTCGGGCCCCTTCTGGCTCAATCCCCGGTCACCCTGGAGCACCATGGGCTTGGACGCATCCATGCGCAGCTGGAGTGCCACGTCCCCTCCGGCCGCCTGCATGCTCATGGGCACGCCGTCCGAGCCGGGGTCGCCCTCGAGCACCCAGTCCTCCACCCAGACACGGAAGGGCCGGGGCCCCTCGGGACCCACGGCGCCCGCCAGCCCGCCGGCGCCACGCGCGAACCGCTCGAACGCCTGGAACCGACCCGCCTGGACGTCGGTGAGGGTGAAGTGCCCCATGAAGGCCTGGTTCGTGGCCCAATCCGAGTCCAGCCGAGGAGGCGCGGGAGACAGCGCGCTCCGGAAGATGGTGAACTGGAACCCGAACCGACGCCCGTCGGACGCATCCAGGTTGCCGGTCACGTACCACCACTCGGTGCGGAAGTCGGGATGGGGGCCGTGGTCCCCGGGAAAAGCGAACACCCGGGGCTCCAGCGCTCGGGCGTACCCCGCAGTGTCCGCGCCGGCCAGGGTCTCCGACAGCGAGAGCCGCGCCCGGGCCTCGCCGGAGTCCGCGCTTTCGTCACAGCCGCTCGCGAAGAGCACGACGAGGGCGATTCCCGCCCGACCACGCCAATGCCTCATTCGCCCCTGAGAGCCAGGGCCGGCGCCGAGCGGCCCAGGCGCCACGATGGATAGACGCCGGCCACCAACGCGCCGGCCAAGGCCAAGAGGACCGCCTGGCCGAGGATCTCCGGCCCCACCTCCATCCGCAGCGTCCAGCCGAAGGAGCGCTTGTTCACCACGAAGATCATCACCCACGACAGCACCAGGCCGACAGGAACCGCCAACACCCCCGACACGAGCCCCAGGAGCCCGGTCTGGCCCAGGACGAGCTTGCGGACCTGCCCCGGGGTGAGCCCCACGGCACGCAGGACGCCGAACTCCCGGGCGCGCTCCAGCTCCAGCGCCATGAGGGCACTCAGCACGCCCACGAAGGCCACCACGAAGGCCAGGAGGCGCAGCACGCCGGTGACCCTGAACGTCCGGTCGAACACCTCCAGCGACGCCTCCCTCAGCGAGCGGTTGGTCCGCACCACCACGGCCAGGCCTTCGGGCACGGAAGCGAGCAGCTCCTCCACCACGCGGACGTCGTCGGCCCCCTCGTCCAGGAAGAGCGCCAGCGACGTGACGCCAGGGTCGGCGTAGAGCCGATCGTAGGCGACCCGCGCCATCATGAGGGTGCCCTGCTCCGACCCGTAGTCGTAGAAGATGCCCGCGACGGGGAGCGCCGCCCGCCCCCGACTCCCCTCGACCAGCGCGGAATCGCCCACCGCCAGCGCTCGTCGGAAGGCGTACGGCTCGGACACGATGACACCGTCACCGTCACGGAAGGCGGCCATGGCCGCCTCGGGCGCGCCCTCGACGAAGTCGAAGGCGTCCTCGCCGCGCGGGTCCAGGTTCAACGCCACCAGACGATACACCCCGTCCGGGCCCACCATGTCCACGCCCCGGTAGGTGCTGTGGCCCACCACCTGGGGATGCGCCATGAAGGCGTCGAGGAGCTCGGGAGGCAGGGTGCCGGTGGCGCGGGAGCTCTGAGGCCCCGGCAAGGAGACGTACACGTCCGCCTGGAGCGTCCCGTCGAGCCACCGCACCAGGGTGCCGCGGAAGCTCTGGATCATCACTCCGAGCCCGACGGTGACGGATACGGCCACCACCAGCGCCGCCACGGCGGGTCCCGTGCGGCTCAGGGCGGTGACCACCCCACGGCCGGCCATGGCACCCAGCACGCCCCCGCCACGCACCAGGACGGGCCGCAGCACCCCCACCAGAGCCACGGTGCCCGCCGGCGCCAGCGCCGCCATCCCGAGGATCACCAGGAACAGGGCCCCGAAGCTCAGCGCCAGGCTCCGGGTCGGGATGGCCATGAGGAGGGCCCCGACGAGAAACAGCCCGGCGCCCCACCGTGCCGCCCGGGGGACCGCGCTTCGCGCACGCTCCTCGGCGCTGGACCGGAGCGTGGCGAGCCTCGGCGATACGGAAGCCGCCTACAGAGACGGCGGGACGGTGGCGAGCACCGTGGCTCCGAGCCCGAGGAGGAATCCTTTCCCCAGGACCAGCGGATCCACCCCCACACCCTCCACCGAGACGCTGAAGTACAGGTCGTTGATGGTCCGCGTGACCAGGCGCACCAACCCCCGCCCCAGGGCCGTGCCCAGCGCGACGCCGATGACTGCGCCCGCCACACCGATCCAGACGGCTTCCCGCAGCACCATGCGCAGAAGCTCGTCCCGGCGGACACCCAGAGCCCGAAGCCGCCCCAACAGCGCCCTCCGCTGCACCACGGAGAACGTCATGGCGTTGTAGATGAGGAACATGCCGAAGATCAGCGCCAGCAGGCTGAGGGCCGTGAGGTTCAGATCGAAGGCGCCGATCATGCCCGCCATGGTGTCGGTCCGCGCGCCGGCCGGACCCAGGCGCGTGCCGTTCGGGAGCGTCGCGCGGACGAGCCGCTCCAGCCGCTCGCCCTCGGATCCTTCGGGCAGCCTGAGATCGATTCGCGTGAGCGAGCCACGGGCGCCGGCCATGTCCTGGGCGCTGGCCAGGTCCACCAGCAGCACATCGCTGAGGCCTATGGTAGCCAGGCGATCCTCGGGCGTGAGGGTTCCCGCCACCACCAGCGGGTACGTCCGACCCTCCAGCTGGAAGCGGAGGGTATCGCCGGCGGCCACCCCGGCGGCGGACGCGGTCTCCGCCGACAGGACCACGGCGTACGGCACCGTCATGAAGTCGGAGACCTCCAGATCCGAGGCCGACCCGGTGACGTAGGGACGGAACGGCCCCTCGGAGAGGGGATCCACGCCCAGCAGCGTGAGCGCCCGGCCCGGAAGGTCCGGCGACGTGCCCACCCGCTCCAGGACCGGTGCCGCCTCCCGCACGCCCACGTCCAGGCGAAGCACCGCCAGCAGCCCCTCGTCCACGGCGCCCACGTCACTCACCACCTCGTGCGTGGCCCGACCCGAGACGGTCTCGGCGGAAATCTGGAAACCCGTGCGCGCGCTCTGGATGGCCAAGTCGATGGCGACCACCACGGCCACGCCCAGGGCGACGCCCAGCACCGACAGGACGAGCTGGGTCCGGTGACCCAGCAGATGTCGGAGGCTGGAGCGGGTGAGGAGCCTCATGGCGTCTCCGGCGTCACCCGTCCCTGCCGTACCCTCAGGATCCGGTCCATTCGACGGGCCAGGTCTCGGGCATGGGTGACGACGACGAGGGTCAGGCCGTCTCGGGCCACCAGGTCGTCCAGCAGCGCCACCACCCGCTCCCCGGTCTCCTCGTCCAGGTTCCCCGTGGGCTCGTCGGCGAGGATCACCTCGGGCCCGTGCACCAGGGCCCGGGCCACGGCCACCCGCTGCTGCTCTCCTCCCGACAGCCGGTCCGGGTAGGTCTCGGAGCGGGACGCCAGGCCCACCGCGTCGAGGAGGCCCATGGCCCGGTCACGGCCCTCCGCCCCACGCCCCTTTCCGGTGAGCTCCAGGGGGAGCAGGAGATTCTCCAGGACGGTGAGCGTGGGAATCAGGTTGAAGAACTGGAAGACGAAGCCG
>CAYGKI010000272.1:0-4729 GCA_964350235.1 uncultured Gemmatimonadaceae bacterium
GGCACCGGGACACCCGAACAAGAACCGAAGCAAGGATATCTGAACGTTGTCGGATCCGCAAGGCGCCGAGACCCTCCCCGGCGTCCTGGCATCCATCGTGCGCACCAAGCGCGAGGAGATCAGGGCCCTCGAGGCGCGTCGGCAGACCCTCGAATCGGCCCTCGGCCAGGCGCCCCTCCCGCGTGGCTTCGGTGCCGCCCTGTCCGGCGGGGAGCGGGTCGCCCTCATCGCGGAGTGTAAGCGGCGGTCTCCCGGGGCGGGGGACATCCGGCCCGGGCTGGATCCCGTCTCCCTGACCAGGGGATACGAGGAAGCGGGGGCCATGGCCCTGAGTGTGCTCACCGACGAGACGTACTTCGGGGGCCGCCTGGAGGATCTCAGGGTGATTCGGGAGCGCACCTCGCTGCCGATTCTCCGCAAGGACTTCACGCTCCATCCTCTCCAGATCGTCGAGGCCCGCGTGGCGGGTGCGGATGCCGTGCTCCTCATCGTCAGGATCCTCACAGACGCCGACCTGGCCGCCCTGCACCAGGAGGCACGATCCCTGGGTCTGGACGTGTTGGTGGAGGTCCACGACGAGGCCGAGCTGGAGCGCGCGCTGACGCTCGGTGCCGGCCTGGTGGGGATCAACAATCGGGATCTCTCGACGTTCACTACGGATCTCGACACCACCCTCCGACTTCTGGAGGGTGTGCCCGACGACGTGGTGCTGGTGTCCGAGAGCGGGATCCGGACGCCTGAGGATGTAGCGCGACTCGGTGATGCCGGGGTGGACGCCATCCTGGTGGGAGAAGCGCTCCTACGCCAAGAGGATCCCACCGCCGCCGCTCGTGGCCTCGCGCACGTCTCGAGGGTGCAGAGGGCGCGTGGCTGAGATCGGGTCCGTGCCTCCCCGGGTGAAGATCTGTGGTCTCACCCGGGGTGAGGATGCACGAATGGCCGAGCGCGCGGGGGCCGACTACCTGGGATTCGTGCTCTCTGGCGGATTCGGGCGCTCGGTGTCCCAGGGGCAGGTGGGCGGACTGATCCAGGGGACCTCGCGTCCTCGGGTGGCGGTCCTGGTGGACGAGTCGCCAGAGACAGCCGCCCGACTCGCGGGCTCCATCGACGCGACGGTGGTACAGCTCCACGGGTCGGAGTCGCCCGAAGCGGTGGACGCCGTGCGGGATCTGGGCGACTGGCGCATCTGGAAGGCGGTGCGGGCCCGGTCGGTCGAGGACGTGGCGCGAGCGGTGCTAGATTACGGCGCCTTGGTCGACGCCCTCATCGTGGAGGGCTACCGGGAAGGGGTGGTCGGCGGCGGCGGCGTGAGCCTCGAGGTCGAGCCCGCTCGCCTCCGCCAGGTCGTTCCCGAAGGTCTGGAGCTGGTTCTGGCCGGGGGCCTCACCCCCGTCACGGTGGGCGAGGCCGTGCGCCGGTTCCGGCCGGACGTGGTCGACGTGTCTTCCGGCGTGGAGCGTGAGCCGGGGAGGAAGGACGAATCGATGGTGACCCGATTCGTACGCGCCGCGAAGGGGACGGGCTGAAACCGGGCATGAACGGAACACCAGCGAACCCAAGCTCTTGGAATCAGATATGACAGCCCGATTCGGGGCATTCGGCGGACGGTACGTACCCGAGACGCTCACCAGTGCCCTCGACGAGGTGACCGAAGCCTACGAGCGCGCCCGCGTGGATCCCGAGTTCCAGGCCGAGCTCGAGGATCTCCTGGGGAACTTCGTCGGGCGTCCCACGCCCCTGTATCACGCCCGAAGGCTCGGGGCCGAGATCGGACACGACCAGGTCTTCCTCAAACGCGAGGACCTCAACCACACCGGTGCCCACAAGATCAACAACACCGTGGGCCAGGCCCTTCTCGCCCGGCGTATGGGGAAACGGCGGATCATCGCGGAGACCGGCGCGGGTCAGCACGGGGTCGCCACGGCCACGGCCTGCGCCCTGTTCGACATGGACTGCGTGGTCTACATGGGTGAGGAGGACGTGGAGCGTCAGGCGCTGAACGTCTACCGCATGGAGCTGCTGGGCGCCCGGGTGGAGCCCGTGGCGTCGGGGACGCGCACGCTCAAGGACGCCACCAACGAGGCGATCCGCGACTGGGTGACCCATGTGGAAGACACCCACTACATCATCGGATCGGTGGTGGGACCCGACCCGTTCCCCCGGATGGTGCGTGACTTCCAGGCGGTCATCGGGAAGGAGGCGCGCGCGCAGATGCTCGAGCGTTGCGGCCGACTGCCTGCCGCCGTGGTGGCGTGCGTCGGCGGCGGCTCAAACGCCATGGGCATCTTCCACGCGTTCGTGCCCGACGCGGACGTGTCCCTGGTGGGCGTGGAGGCTGCCGGCGAGGGCTTGGAGTCGGGTCGTCACTCCGCGTCCCTTTCCGCCGGGGTGCCGGGTGTCCTGCACGGCTCCCTGAGCTATCTTCTCCAGGACTCGGACGGTCAGGTCGCGCCCGCCCATTCGGTTTCGGCGGGTCTGGACTATCCGGGGGTGGGACCCGAGCATTCGTTCCTCAGGGATTCCGGACGGGCAACCTACACGAGTGTCACCGACGATCAGGCCTTGGCCGCTTTCCACCGACTCTCGGAGCTCGAGGGTATCATTCCGGCGCTCGAGTCGGCTCACGCCATCGCGCACGTCCTCCAGGAGGGGGCCGGCTATGACGGACCCGTCCTGGTGTCCCTGTCCGGACGCGGCGACAAGGACGTCGCGCACGTGGCTCGGGTGGAAGGCCGTGGCTCCCTACTCTGATCCCGCCCGGGCATGAGTGATCTGGAGCGGTCGTCCGGGGATCAGGTGGAGGGGGGCGGCATCGTCTGGGAGGACGACCTGCCGGTGGACGAAGTCCGCCAACTCTTCGTGACGCTGGGGAAGGCCTTCAGGGCTTACCAGCTCTACGACGAGAACAACCCCGTCCGTCACCGTTTCCTGGACGGGCTCCGCACCGAGTTCCAGGGCATGTGGGAAGCCGTGGACAGGATCGTCGTCTCGGTGGACGAGGACAACTGCTAGATCGACGGTCAGACGGTCTACATGTCCGAGTCCCGCGCGGGCTCCCTCGCGTTTCTGTTCTTCAAAGACGGCGTGCGGGAGATCACCTTCCTTCCGGGCATCGAACGGGACGAGCTCGAGCGATTCCTCGGTGTGCTGCAGAGCGCCAGAAAGCTCGTGCCGGAGGGCGACGATCTCCTCACCGTGCTCTGGGAGGAGGATCTCCGGTACTTCGAGTACCAGTACGTGGACCTGCTGGCGGAAGGGGTCTCTCTTCCCGAGGCCGGGCCCGGCAACTCCCAGGCGGACCTCCAGGCCGTGCTCGAAGCCGAGGACGAAGCCGCCCAGGAGGAAGACGAGCAGGGAGCCCAGGACGGAGGTGAGGCGGCCGCCCAGCCCCAGACGGTCAAGCAGGACGACTTCAACCCCACGCTCTACGCGCTCGATGCCCGGGAGATGGAGAAGCTCAGGGCCGAGGTCCGGAAGGAGCTGGCCCGCGATACCCGTGGGGATGTCCTGTCCGCGCTCTTCGACCGATTGGAGGAGCATCAGAACCGATCTCGACAGCGTGAGATCCTGGGCATTCTGGGCACGCTTCTCCCCAACTTCCTGAGTCGCGGAGCCCTGGTCCCGGCCACGCGGGTTCTCGAGGAGCTGAGAAGTCTGGAGGGCGTCGAAGGGGCGCTGGACGCCGAAGGGCTCGCGCAGCTCCGGGGAATCCTGGACGACGTGAGCGCCAGCGATACCCTGGACGAGCTCATCAAGGCGCTCTACGACGGCACCATCCGCGCCACGCCCACCCAGCTGGCCGGCTTCCTGACATTCCTGCGCTCCGGGGCGCTCCCGTCCCTCCTTCACGCCGCCGAGAGCGTGGATCACAAGGAGCTGAGGTCGGTCCTCCGCGCGGCCGTGCAGGGGATCGCGAGGAAGAACCGGGGCGCGGTGCTGGCCCTGTTGGAGAACCAGGACGATCCGGTTCTGGCGGCGGGCGCCGCGCGACTGGTGGGCGACATGCAGGTCACCGAGGCGGGGCCCGCCTTGGCCGACCTGCTCGCCCATGCGGAGGCTTCGGTCCGTCTCGCAGCCGTGGAGGCCGCCGTCATGTTGCGCGCCTCGACGGTGGCGGGAGCGCTCCAGCACACCCTCGACGATCCGGATCGGGACGTGCGGGTAGCGGCGGCGAAGGCCCTGGGCACGCTCGAGTATCGCCCGGCGTCCCGCACCTTGGCGGACATCGTCACGGGCAAGACGATCCGGGGCGCGGACATCGGCGAGAAGGTCGCGGTCTTCGAAGCGTACGGTGCCGTGGCCGGCACCGACGGAGTCCGCGTCCTCGACGGGCTGCTGAACGGGAAGAGCTTCCTCGGGAAGAGAGAGCCGTCGGAAGTCCGCGCGGCCGCGGCGCTCGGTCTGGGCCGGATCGGCACGAACGAGGCCAGGGACGCGCTCAGGAAGGCCCTGGACGACGAGGATCCCGTGGTGAGGAGCAATGCGAACCGCGCTTTCCGGAGGGGTGACGCATGACTTCGGAATCGGGGCTGAACCTGCAGGACGAAGGTCGCCGGCTGCTCGCGGCGTTGTACGGTACCCTCAACGCCCTCCGCCTCTATCCGGTGGAGAACGAGACGGTCCAGCAGGCCATCTCGGACCTGCACCGGATCGTGGAGCGCGTGGTCCAGGCCGAGGGTGGCGCCGAAGTCCGGGTCGTCGGGGATTTCTTCTTCCTGAACGAGACCCG
>CAYGKI010000273.1:0-1612 GCA_964350235.1 uncultured Gemmatimonadaceae bacterium
GGAAGAAGGTGTACGAGCACTGGATGGAGAACATCCGCGACTGGTGCATCTCGCGGCAATTGTGGTGGGGGCACCGGATTCCGGTCTGGTATTGCGACGCCTGTGGAGACGACGGCGTGCACGTGCTGCGCGACGATCCCGACGGGTGTCCGAGCTGTGGAGGCCCGGTGCACCAGGATCCCGACGTCCTGGACACCTGGTTCAGTTCGTGGTTGTGGCCGATGAGCCCCTTCGGATGGCCGGAGTCGACCGACGATCTCGAGGCGTTCTATCCCGGCCACACCCTCGTGACGGCACCCGAGATCCTGTTCTTCTGGGTCGCGCGCATGATCATGGCCGGATACGAGTTCCGGGGTGAGCCGCCCTTCCGTGAGGTGTTCCTGCACGGAACGGTCCGCGATGCGCAGGGCCGCAAGATGAGCAAGTCCCTGGGCAACGGAATCGATCCGATCGACGTGGTGGAGCGCTTCGGCGCCGATGCGATGCGCTTCACCCTGGTGAGCGCCTGTGCGATCGGCACCGATATCAAGCTCGACCACGAAGACACCGAGGCGGCCTTCGCCAATGGGCGCAACTTCGCCAACAAGGTCTGGAATGTCGGGCGCTTCACCCTGATGACGCTCGGCGACGACCCGGTCGCGCCGCTCTCGACGGTGTGGGCGGATCTCGACGCGACCGATCGCTGGATCCTGTCGCGGCTGGGGCGCACGATCGACGATGTGACCCGGGGCATGGAGCGCTTTCGGCTGCACGAGGTGGCCGAGACGGCCTACCACTTCTTCTGGGGTGACCTGGCCGACTGGTATCTGGAGCTCGGCAAGAACCGGCTGCGCGGTGACACCGGAGAGGCCGCCCGCCAGGCCGCGCGGGCGACGCTCGTGACCGTGCTGGACCGTGTGCTCCGGCTGTTGCATCCGATCATTCCCTTCGTGACCACCGAGTTGTGGGATCGCCTCCCATGGCCGGAGGGCGAGGAGCGTCCCGACGACCTGATCGTGGCGCCCTGGCCCGAGGCGCCCGACGAATGGCTCGACGAGGCGGCGGAGCGGGAGCTCGAGGGACTCCAGGAGTTCATCACGACCGTGCGGTCGCTTCGAAAGGAATACGGGGTTGGAGAAGGCGAGGGGGTGAGCGTGCATGTCGATGAGGGCACCTCGGGCATTCGTGGGTCGCTCGAGGGCCGGTCTGGAGCGCTGGAACGCATGGCGCGGGTGTCGGAACTGCTCTGGGGGGCCGCCCCCGACGGAGTGATCGGTGCCCACGGGGTGCTGAAGTCCGGTGCCGACGTGTTCCTGCCCTTCGAGGGCGTCGTCGACCTCGAACGGGAGCGGGAGCGCCTGCGGGTGGAAATCGAGCGGGCCACCGGACTCCTGGAGGGCACGACCCGAAAGCTCGACAACGCATCGTTCGTGGAGCGGGCGCCCGCCGAGGTCGTGGACCGGGAGCGCGAGAAGGCGCGCAGCCTGACCGAGAGGCTCGCCAGCCTGAGCGAGAAGCTCTCGCTCTTCGAGGGCCAGGGCTGAGACCGGTGCGGATCCGCCGGGGAATCATCCCCTTCGCCGTAGCGGCCTCGACCGCATTGACCGCCGCGTGTGCCCGGCAGTCTGCGCCG
>CAYGKI010000273.1:1622-2049 GCA_964350235.1 uncultured Gemmatimonadaceae bacterium
CGGACCCGTCGACCGTCGTCCCCCCGTGATCGTGGGTGTGGAGCCCGACACGTTCGCCCGCATCGAGGCCGGCGGCGGGTCGATCCGGATTCGATTCGACGAGGCGATCTCGGAGAATCCCGCCACCGGCACGCTCGATCAGGCCGTGCAGGTGTCGCCCCGCACCGGGGCCGTCGAGGTCTCCCATCGCGGCGATGCCCTCGAGGTGAAGATCGAGGGGGGCTTCGTACCGGGTGTGGTCTACCGCATCACGGTGCTGCCGGTGATTCGGGATCGGTTCCAGAACGGTCTGCTCGATCCTTTCGAGTGGGTCTTCTCGACGGGGCCGGACTTCGAACCGAACGCCCTCGCCGGCGAGGTGTGGGACCGCGTCACGGGTGAGCCGGTGCCGTCGATGGACGTCTTCGCGATCGGCGACGATTCGGTG
>CAYGKI010000273.1:2059-4721 GCA_964350235.1 uncultured Gemmatimonadaceae bacterium
GTGCGCTATTCGGCCCAATCGGATTCCCTCGGGCTGTTCGTGATGCGCTATCTTCCCGGCGCCGAATACCGCCTGGAGAGCTTCGATGATCGGAACCTGAACGGGACGGCCGACGCCTTCGAAGTGCAGGGCTCGGGGAGCCGGATCGCACTCGGGGCGACCGACACGCTGTTCACGTCGTTCTCGGTCATGGTGCCCGACACCACGCCGCCGCAGGTCGCCCGGGGCGAGAAGGTCGACTCGGCCACGCTGCGGTTGATCTTCGATGACCCGCTCGACCCGGAGCAGTCGTTGGAAGGGCTGGTTCGCGGCATGTACCGCGACTCCGGCAACACCCCGGGGGTCGTGCGCGCCCTCCACGAATGGCAGTACGACGTGTGGGCCGATTCGGTGGCGCTTTCCCGGGCCGAGACGGCGGCCGCGGAGGCGGCGGTCGCCGCAGCCGCGGCGGGGGCTCAGGCCCCCGCGGCGGTCGTCGACACCACGGCTGGGGTCGTGCCGCCCCCGGCGGCGCCCGGCGGCCGTGCGCCGGAGCCCACGCCGGAGCCCGAATTTCTTCCCGACGGACAACGGATTCCCCGGACCAGTGTCGTCCTCCTGCTGCGGGGGCCGATCGAGGGAGGCGCGCTCTACACGGTGGCCCTGGGACCCGTGGCGAACATCTCCGGAATCGTGAGGCCCGAATCGGACGGGGTCTTCCGGCTTCCGGCCGATCCGCGCAGGCCGGTGGCCGACTCGGCGGCGGCCGATAGCGCCGCCGCCGATACGCTTGCGCTCCCCGATACGGCGGGTGTGCGGCTTCCTCCGCCCGACACCGTGTCCCGCCGGTGGCCATGGTGAGCGATCCCCGCAGTCGCATTCCCGGCCTCGATCGCCTGCTTCTGGACGAGGGCGCGCGCCCGTTCCTGGCGCAGTTCCCGCGGCCTCGCGTCGCCGATGCCCTTCGGGAGGCGGTCGACCGGGCCCGGGATGCCGTCGCCAGGGGAGAGTGGCCCCACGATCCCGCCGACCCGACCCCCTACCTGGAGGAGGCCGCGACATGCCTGGCGCGCGACGAGGTGTCGTCGCTTCGGCCGGCCCTCAATGCCACGGGCGTCGTGCTCCACACCAACCTCGGGCGTGCGCCGCTGGCTCCCGAGGCCTGCGCCGCGATTCTGGCGGTGGCGGGGGGGTATTCCAACCTCGAGTTCGATCTCGACGCGGGCGAGCGAGGGTCCCGCTACACCCACTGCGCCGACCTGCTGTGCGAACTCACCGGGGCCGAAGACGCGGTGGTGGTCAACAACTGCGCCGCCGCCCTCGTCCTGGCGCTGAACACGTTGGCTGCGGGCCGGGCCGTCGCCGTGTCGCGCGGCGAACTCGTCGAGATCGGTGGGGGTTTTCGAATTCCGGAGATGCTGGAGAGGGCGGGCACCCGTCTCGTCGAGGTCGGGTCGACCAACCGCACGCGGATCGGCGACTACGAGCGGGCCGTCGAGACCGACCCCGACCTGGGCGCCCTCCTGAAGGTCCATCGCTCGAATTTCCGCGTGACGGGCTTTACCGCCGAGGCCTCGATCGAGGAACTGGCCGAACTTTCGGCGCGGGTCGCCATTCCGCTGATCCACGATGTGGGTTCGGGACTGCTCATCGGCCCCGCGCGCCTCGGACTTCCCGCCGAACCCAGGGCCTCGACGTCGATGGCTCTCGGCGTCGACGTCGCGGTCTTCTCGGGCGACAAGCTCCTCGGCGGGCCGCAGGCCGGGATTCTGGTGGGGCGTCGGTCGATCATCGCGGCGGCCCGGGCGAACCCTCTCTGTCGGGCGCTCCGCGTCGACAAGGGCACCCTCGCCGCCCTGGAGGCCACCCTGCGACTGTATCGCGATCCGGAGACCGTCTGCCAGCGGGTTCCGGTGCTGCGCATGCTGACGACGTCGGGCGACGACCTGGAGAGGCGCGCGACCTCGATCGTCGACCAGATCAACACCCGTCTCGGTGAACGCGTGGCCGCCGTGGCCCCAGACGAAGGGCGGGTCGGCGGGGGCACCTTCCCGGACCATGGCCTCGCCACCTACGTGGTGCGCATCGCGAACCCTCCGGGCGGCGCCGGACGGCTCGCCGCGGCCCTGCGCCGGGCGGCCCCTCCGGTGGTCGTGCGGGTGGATCGCGATGCGGTCGTGGCGGATCCGCGCACGCTGGATCCCGCCGACGACGGGATGGTCGTCGAGGCCCTGCTAGAGGCGTGGCGGCCGGCCCCGTGACGCGACGAGTGGCGTGATGCGACGGGCCGTCTTCTTCGATCGGGACGGGACGCTCATCGAAGACGCCGACTACCTCGCCGATCCGAGCGGGGTCGTGCTGATCGAGGGCGCGGTCGAGGCCCTCCGGCGACTCCGGGACCAGGGGTGGCTGATCGTGGTCGTCACCAACCAGTCCGGAATCGCCCGGGGGCTCATCACGCCGGAGGAGTACCACCGGGTCGCCCATGCCCTCGAGGAGCAGCTGCGGGCGGCGGGCGTCGGGGTCGACGCCACATGCATGTGCCCCCATCACCCGGCCCACTCGGGCCCCTGCGGGTGCCGGAAGCCCCAAGCGGGTATGTTGCTCGCCGCGGCGCACGCCCTTGCGATCGATCCCTCCCGGTCGTTCATGGTCGGCGACAAGGTCTCCGACGTGCGGGCGG
>CAYGKI010000274.1:0-4682 GCA_964350235.1 uncultured Gemmatimonadaceae bacterium
CCACCTTGGCGTCGGAGACCACCCCGACGACGGGGACCCAGCCGTCCGGGGCCGCCTGCGGGCGGATCCTGCCTCCTATGGCGGACTCGGGATCACCCCAGAATCGGCGGGCGGCGGTCTCGTTGACGATGACGGCCCGCCTGGGGCCCACGGCGTCGTCGGGCCCGTACCCGCGCCCCGCCAACACGGACATGCCGGTGGCGTCGAAGTAGCCGGGTGTCACGAACCCCAGGGGGAGCTCCACGGCGCCCGTGCCCACCGGCGCGTCGTATCCTTCCACCACCGTGGTGGTGCTTCCCCCCCCGGAGACCGGGAGGCGCGACGTGAAGGTCACCGCGGTGACGCCGGGGAGCGCCCGGATCCGAGCGGTCAGGTCGGCCACCACGGGGGGACGGGCGTCGGCGTCGATGCCCGCCTGGGAGAACGTGGTGCGGAGGAGCGCCAACCGCTCCACGTCCACGCCCGGGGCCTCCTGTTGATACCGGGCCAGTCCGCCCACCATCAGGCTCGCGCCCACGACCAGGACCACCGACACGGCCACCTGGACAGCCACCATGCCGTCCCTGAAAAGGAAGGCGCGCCGGGTGCCGGCCACGCTCATCTCCTCACGCAGGGCGGCGGCCACGCCGGCGCGCAGGGACTGGAGGGCGGGGGCCCACCCGAAGAAGAGGCCGGTCCCCATCATCAGGAAGAGGGCGAACAGCGCCACCTGGCCGTCCAGCGCCACGTTGAGCTGCCCCCCTCCGGGCACCGGGCTGGGCATGGTGTTCATGACGGAGACCAGGCGCGCCGCCAGGACCAGGCCCAGCATCCCACCGGCCACGGAGAGCAGGAGCCCCTCGAAGACGAACAGCCCCGCCACCCGACCCTGGCCGGCGCCCAGGGCCCGCCGGACCGCGACCTCCGGCTGGCGCGCCATCCCCCTGACGAGCAAAAGGCTGCCGAGGTTGGTCGCCGCCAGGAGGAGCACCAGACCCACCACCCCCATGATGGACGCGCCCAGAGCTCTGATCTGCGCGTCTTCCGTGGGGTGGACGCGGATCTCCGAGGCGGGGAAGACGGTGATCCCCCGGCCCTGGTTGAGGTCGGGAAAGCCTTCGGCCAGCCGGAGCGCGAGGGCGTCCATGGCCTCCTGGGCCCGCTCGGGGGTCACCCCGTCGGCTAGCCTGGCACGGACGTCGAACCAGTGGTCCTGACGGCGATCCAGGTTGGCCACACGGAAGTCGCCCCCGATGGGGGTGGAGGAGATGGAGAGCCAGAAGTCGGTGAGCACGAAGCCGACGAAGCCGTTGAAGTCCCGGGGACCCACTCCGATGATCTCCACGGGCTGCCCGTTCAGCTCGACGATCCGCCCGACCATGTCCGGATCGGCGCCGAAGCGCCGCTGCCAGGTGGCGTGGCTCACCACCGCGTAGAACCCCGCGCCCACCTGGTCCATGGATGCGTCGAACCAACGGCCGCGGCCCGGGGCGAGCCCAAGGGCAGGGAGGAAGGTGGACGTGGCGAACTCGATGGCGACGCGCTGGGTGCCATCGTCGACGGCCAGGTTGGCCGCGTCGGGCGAGGTGGCGCCCACCGAGGCGAAGACCTCCGTGACGGCCCGCATGTCCCGGTATGCCGGGAAGGAGCTGGAGGACGGCTCCCCGTCGTCCGAGTCCTGATAGACGTGCACGACACGGTCCACGTCGGGGTAGGGTGGTGGCTGGAAGAGGGCCGCGTCCACCAGGGCGAACATGGCTGTGTTGGCGCCTATGGCCACCGCCACGATGACCACCGCCCCCAGGGAGAACACCGGTGTCGCCCTCAAGCGCCGTGCTGCGTACGCCAGGTCCTGCATCCATGCTCCCATCGCTCCACCCCTCCCGTCTGCTGATCCGTTCATCGAGCTCCGCCACGACCTCGCCGCGTCCGCCACCGTGCGCACCGCGAATCCCACCCGCGCCCAAGGGGTTGGTGCGCCTTCCAGCCGGCCCTGGAGGAAGGCCTCGATCTCCGGCCCGTGGAGGCTCCTCAACTCCGGGGGATACAGGCGGGCGAGGAGGCGGGCCAGCTTCACGCGCTCCCCTCCGCCGCCGTCATTCGGGCCAGGTCCACCACCCGGGCCAGACGGGCGATTTCCATGTCCAGCAACGCGCGCCCGTCACCCGTGATCCGGTAGTACTTCCGCCGGGGGTCCGAATCTCCCGCCGGCGGGTCGGTGGGTGACACCAGGCCACGCTCCCGCATCTCGTCGAGCGACCTGTAGAGCGTCCCGGGGCCGAGTCGGACGGCGCCTTCCGAAGCGGCTTCCGCCTCGTCCGCGATCCCCAGCCCGTGTCGGGCTCCCCCGGACAGGGCGAGCAGGATGTGCAGAATCGGCGGTCTCAGAGGCAGATCGTATCCGTGCGGCATGATGCTCCCGGGGTAAGTATCCACACTTGATATATCGACGGTGGATATTTCATGCAAGTATGGTGGTGCCGGTTTGCCCGCGCGGGCCCTGTCTCCCAAGATGCAGTCCCGCCCAACGCCAGGAGTCCAGTCCCAATGCACGTTTTGCAGAACCGTTTCGCCCCGGCCCACACGGCCGGCACTTCGCCCCGCAGCCCGGGCGCCACCGATGTGGCCAGGCGGGCCGTCGTCGCCGCCACCGTCGTGGCGTTCGCCGCATGTGGTGGCGAGCCGTCCGCGGCCCCCGACACGGCCACCGGCACCTCTTCCGCCGTCACGCCCGATCACGTGGTTCGGTCCGTCCCCGAGAACCTGGTCTGGGGATGGTTCCCCACGGACAAGGAGCCCGTGCTCCGCATGGCGTCCGGGGAAGTGGTCCGCGTCGAGACCCTGACCCACGCGGGCGCCACCCAGGACGAGCATCCGGTGGAGTACATGGCTGCCTACGACGTGCCCGCCGACGAGGTGCTCGAGGACGCCATCGCGTTCTGGGGGGATCGCGAAGGCCGCGCCAGGGAGGGCCGGAGCGGGCACGTCATCACCGGGCCCATCTACGTGGAAGGCGCTCAGCCGGGGGACGTGCTGGAGATCGAGATCCTGGATCTCGAGACCCGCGTCCCGTGGGGCATCAACAGCACCAGTGCCCGTGGCGGCGTCTTCTCCACGTCGTACCCCGGCTTCCGTGAGGGAGACCCGGCGTTGGACATCCCCCCGGGCACGCGGCACGTCATCCGCACGGGCATGTCCGGTGGCCAGGAGGTCGCCTTCATGGCCAGGGGCATCGAAGTGCCGCTGGCGCCGTTCATGGGCATCCTGGCGGTAGCGCCGGATCCGGTGGTGGGCCAGCCGGGGGTCAGCGTGCCCGGCGTGCAGAGCTCACGTCCTCCGGGCGCCTTCGGCGGCAATCTGGACGTGAAGGACCTGAAGGAGGGGGCCACGCTGTACCTGCCCGTGTTCCACGAGGGGGGGCTGTTCTATGTCGGTGATCCCCACGGAGCCCAGGGCGACGGCGAGGTGAGCGGCACGGCCATCGAGCAGTCGCTCACCGGGACCTTCCGGCTGACGGTGCACAAGGATCGATCCATCGAGCTGCCGCGAGCGGAGAACGAGACCCATCATCTCATCATGGGGATCGACCTGGACCTGGACCGAGCCGCCAGGGACGCTACGTGGCGCGTGGTGGAGTTCCTCGTGGACGAGCACGGGCTGACGCCGGCGGAGGCGCTCTCGCTGGCGAGCATCGCGGTGGACTTCCGGGTGAGCGAGGTCGTCGATCTGACCCAGGTGGTCACGGGCTTCATCCCCAAGTCGATTCTTCCCTGAGCGTCCGCTGAAGCGGCGGGGGCGCGGAGGGGTGCCGGATGCCCGCGGCCGGTCTGGACTTCCAGGCCGGCCGCGGCTCCGATGCTCGGTCAGAACCCTCTTAGGGGAGCGCCCGTGAGGAGGTGCGGTGGGGCTCATGATGGCGGTGATCTGACAAGCATGGGGCGTCCCGGCGCCTTGGGGCATGTCTACCGCCATATGCGGCAGGAATCTGCCCGGCGGCGGGCCGGGGCTTCTGCACGACGCCATTTCACCGCCATATGAGGCGGAGAAGTCTACATCCGCCGGAATCACCTTCACGGGATGTCAGGTTTCTGCCACCCTCCACGTGCTGGGACGCGTCCGCGAAATGCGTGGCGGGGGTGAGGGCGGCCCACACTCCGGCCCTGGCGCGTCCCGCGCCGCCATGGCCGCCTGCCGCCGGCGCGCCCGTGGCCCGCTTGGCGGCGCCCCCTACCACGCCCCCACCAGCCCCCCACCACCGGGGGGGCACGCACCTTGCACCAGAGGGCAGAGGTCAGCGTCGAAGGCAGTGGGTGTTGCCAGGTGACATCCCCGCCTACCCCCTCGTCGCACCGTTGACTCCATTTGCGAGAGAGGTCAGTGATGCCGCGCGATCGCCAGCACGCCGTGCAGGATGCAGGGGAAACCATTTCCATCGTGGGTCCCGGAATGACCTTCGTGGGAGACTGCGATACGGACGGCACCGTCCGCGTCGAAGGCCGCTTCGAAGGATCCATCCGCGCCGGCCGCGCCGTCGTCGTGGGGCCCGCGGGCGTGGTCACCGGAGACGTGCGGGCCCGGGACGCCACCATTGCCGGCACCATCAAGGGCACGCTCGTCGCTGAAGCCATGCTGGACCTTCAGGAGTCGGGCAGGCTGGATGGAGAGGTCTTCGCGCGCACCGTTCGGGTGGGTGAGGGCGCCGT
>CAYGKI010000275.1:0-4657 GCA_964350235.1 uncultured Gemmatimonadaceae bacterium
CTACTACCTCCCCCCGGAGCTGGCCGACGTCGTGGAGCGACTCCGTGCCCACGGCGTCCTCGTCGAGGAGGTGGAGGGGGCCAACTTCATCGGTGGAGAGGCCTTCCGGGTGGAGGGCGCAGCGTCGGCGGATCGACCCTTCCAGGGCAGGGTGGAGCGGACCTTGGAAGGCGCGTGGCGTCCGGCCACCGTGGCCATGCCCCAGGGGACGGTGCGTGTGGACGTGGCTCAGCCGCTCGGGCGGCTGGTCGTGCACCTGCTGGAGCCGCGCGCCGAGGACGGCTTCGCCAACTGGGGGCTGCTCGATCCGTGGATCGAGGTAGGTGAGGACTACCCCGTCGTCAGGGGCCCCTGACGACGGGTCGCCCGGCACCACCGAGGCTACCGCAACGCCCGCTCCGGGGCCGGCTCCCGCAGATTGTACCGGGACGCCATCACGTGGCCGTACGCGCCGGCGTTGGCGATGAGCAGCACGTCTCCCTCCTCCGTGGGGGGAAGGAGACGATCCAGACCGAGGACGTCGCCGGTCTCGCAGATGGGGCCCACCACGTTCACCCGCTGCGTGGGCTCCTCCCCGAGTCGGGTGAGGTTCACGATCTCGTGATAGGCACCGTACAGCGCAGGCCGGATGAGCGAGTTCATCCCGGTGGTGATGCCGACGTAGCGTACCGCTCCCTTGCCCTTCGTCTGGGTCACGCGGGCGAGGAGCACACCCGCTTCGGCCACCACGTAGCGGCCCGGCTCGATCCAGATCTCGGCGTCGGGAATCCTCTCTCGAACCTCGAGGAGCCGCGCGGAGAGGGCGCTCAGGTCGAGGGGGTCCTGGGCCAGCTTCTCCGGCACACCCAGGCCGCCGCCCACGTCCAGGATTCGGGCCTCCGGGAAGTGCTCCCGGGCCTCGGCGAGCGTCTCTGCCAGCTGCGCCCAGTGGTCGGGGGTGAGAATTCCGCTTCCCGAATGCGCGTGTAGCCCCACCACCCTCGCGCCGGCGGCCTCGGCAAGGCGGGCCAGCTCCGGCAGCTCGAAAAGGGGGACACCGAACTTCGCGTGGGTGCCCGCCGTCCGGACCTTCTCGTGATGACCCTTCCCGATACCGGGGTCGATACGCACGAACACGTCCCTTCGTCGGAACAGATCCGGCCAGAGTCGCAGCGGTTCGATGGAATCCAGGGTCGTCCGGACCCCGTCCGCCAGGGCGGCTTCGTATTCCTCGCGGGGCGCGAAGTTGGGCGTGAACAGGATCTGCGAAGGATCCAGCTCGGGGTATCGTTCCCTCACCCGGCGGATCTCCCCGGGGGAGACGCACTCGAACCCCACGCCCGCCGCCCGGACCCGGTCGAGGACGGGCCCGAACGCGTTGGCCTTCATCGCGTAGAGCACCCGGTCCACCCCATGGATGGCCGTGAGGGCCTCCAGACGCGTGGTGACCGTATCCAGATCGTACACGTAGGCGGAGGGATCGTCTCCCAACCGGGCCAGGAGCGCCTCCCGATGCGTCTCCCACCAACGGCGCGGACGGGCCGGAGCGACGGGCGCGTCTGGACGCAGCTGCTCCCAGCTGGGCCCGAAGACCTCCGGGCTGCCGGCGTCCGCGATGAGCTGTGCGTGCAGGAGGCGCAGGAGGCGGTCCGCCTGGTCCTCGTCCACCACCACGGTGAGGTTGAGGTCGCTCGCCGCCTGGGTGACCAGGTGGATGCGCTGCTGCTCGAAGACCTCCAGCGCCGGTCCCAGTCGATGGAGGAGAGCCCGGATGCGCCGACCCACCAGGCTCACGGCGGCGCACGGCCGGATCACCGACACCTTGCAGAGTCGTCCGAGCTCTTCGGTGAGCTCGTCCATGGTGTCTGCTTCCAGAAGGTTGGCCTCGGCGTCCAGGGACACCGTCACGTTGGTCTCGGACGTCGATACCAGGTCGACGGAGATTCCGAGGCGCCGGAACACGTCGAAGGCCTCGGCCAGGAAGCCCACCTCCTGCCACATGCCCACGGTCTCCATGGACACCAGCACCACGCCCTTCTTCCTGGAGATGGCCTTGACCTGGGCGGGGCCTTCCGCGGCGTCGCGCCGGATGACGGTGCCCTCGAGCCCAGGGTTGGGCGTGCTGTAGATGTGGATGGGGACCTGGTGGTCGCGGAGCGCCGGGATACAGCGCGGATGCAGGACCTTGCTCCCCGTCGTGGCGATCTCCTGGGCCTCGCGGTAGTCCAGCTGTCTGAGCAGGCGCGCCGAGGGCACCACGCGGGGATCCGCGGTGAACATCCCAGGTACGTCGGTCCAGATCTCCAGGCGAGCCGCATTCAACTTGCCGGCGACATAGGCCGCGGCGGTGTCCGAGCCGCCCCGGCCCAGCACCACCGTCTCCCCCTCGACGTTGCGGGCCGTGAAGCCCTGGGTGACGGGAATCCCCTCCAGCGGCTCGAGGATCGCCAACGCCGCGGGGTCCGGGGCCGCGTCGCACTCGGCCGAGAGATAGGCGGTGGTCTCGGAGGCGTCCGGGTCCTCGATGCTCGTGAGCATCTCACGGACGTCCACCCAGGTACCCCCCAGCCCCTTGGAAGCGAGATAGGACGCACCGAGGCGTGTGGCCATGCGCTCGCCGAACGCGAGGATGCGAGCCCGGGTGCGAGGCGTGACTTCCCGGAGCAGCGCCACGCCCTCGGCCAGCTCCCTGAGCTCCTTCCGGTCACCGGCCAGCAGGTCCACGACCTGGTGTGGCGGCAGGCCCAGGTCCGCTGCCAGGCTGTCGTGGCGGGCCTCGAGCTCCGCCAGCACCTCCGTGTGACTGCCCTCCAGCGCCCGGGCGGGAAGGGCTTCCAGCAGGTTGGTCACCCCGGCCAGTGCCGAGTGCACGATGACCGGGCGGAACCCCTCCTCCAGGCGCGACCGGACGATCTCCGCGATGGTTTCCCAGTTGTCGGCGCTGGCGACGGAAGTGCCGCCGAACTTCAGGACGAGCCAGGGCGAGGGGGTGGTCATGTGCGTGGTGTGGGGGTACGGGGGATCATGAGACGGGTAAGGTAAACCGCCCGACGGCAGGGGGCCTAGCCGGGATAGGTCTTCGGGTTATATTCGGTATCGTTTGAACGGCTTTCCACACCCCTCGAGCGGAGGAAGATGATGAACGGCGCCATGCTGCTCCCGGAGTTCGACCACGAGTTCTCCGAGACCCGGAAGGCCCTGGAGCGGGTTCCCGACGAACGATTCGACTGGAAGCCGCACGACAAGTCGTATTCCCTTCGCGACCTGGCCGTGCACCTCTCCAACATCCCCGAGTGGCTGCCCATCACGCTCGAGACCGAGGAGCTCGATTTCACGGCGTCCTCCTTCGAGCCGTTCCTTCCCGAGAGCACGGCGGAGATCCTGGACCGGTTCGATGGAGCCGTGGCGGCGGCCCGGAAGGCGCTGGCCGACGCCACGCCGGAGGACCTCCAGGCGACCTGGACCCTGAAGTCCGATGGCCACGAGATCTTCACCCAGCCCAAGGGCATGGTGGTCCGGAGCTTCGTTCTGAACCACAACATCCACCACCGCGCCCAGCTCGGCGTCTACCTGCGGCTCCTCGACGTGCCGGTTCCCGGCCCCTACGGACCGTCCGCCGACGACCGGGACTGACCGGTGATGAACCCCGAGGGGGGCGCCCGGGGGGCTACAAGCTTTTAGCTTGGGGGCTCGGGTGCGTCCACGCGCCCGAGCCCGTGGCCTTCTTGCGAGGCCGAGACCCTCCCGGCTGCCCCTTCCGAACCGTGACCACCTTCCGACTCGCGCTGCGCCCGACCCCCTGGCTCGCCCCCTTCCTGCTGGCGCTCGGTGTCTCGTTCCCGATGTGCGTGGACGGGCAGCAGGTGCACACTTTCGAGCTGGACACGCTCCTGGTGACGGGGGCGTCTCGCCTCCCCGGAGGCGCCGCCGGGCGGGTGGTTTCCATCGTGGATCGTGACGCGTTGCTCCGACAGCCCATCGGAAGCGTGTCCGAAGCGGTGGGCTGGGTCATGGGCGCCGATCTTCAGGTACGGTCCCCCGCACAGGCAGACCTCTCCCTTCGGGGCGCCTCCTACGAGGGCGTGCTCGTCCTGGTGGACGGCGTTCGCATGAGCGATCCACAGACAGGCCACTTCGACCTGGACACCACGGTGCCGCTGGAGCGCGTGGAGCGCATCGAGGTCCTTCTGGGACCCGCGTCGGCGCAGTTCGGGGCCGACGCGGTGGGGGGGGTGGTGAACATCGTCACCCGGAGCGACTGGACCGGGGGCGAGGTGCGCATGGAGGGAGGCACCTTCGGCCGTTGGACGGTTGCGGGCTCCGGGGGCGGCGACCTGGGGGACTGGGACGCGACGGTGGGCGCCGAGCGGACCGAGTCGGACGGACACCGCGAGGGAACGGACTACGAGGTGACCCTGGTGGACGGCCGGGTCGGGGGCCCCTTGGGCGCGGGCCGGCTCGAGGTGTCCATGGGCCACGGACGCCGGAACTTCGGGGCGGCGGACTTCTACGGACCGTTCCCTGCGTATGAGCGGACCCGCACGAGCTTCGGCGCCGCGCGTTGGACCACCCCCGCCGGGCCCCTGTCCCTGACCACCCAGGTGACGGCTCGACGGCACACCGACGACTTCATCCTGCGTCGCGACGATCCGGACTTCTACCGCAACAACCACGTGTC
>CAYGKI010000276.1:0-4648 GCA_964350235.1 uncultured Gemmatimonadaceae bacterium
TACACCAGACTGTGATCTTTGTCGAACAGAAAGAAGTCGGGTGTGCAGGCTGCTTTATAAGCCTTTGCGACGGATTGGTCCGCGTCGTACAGATACGGGAAGTGGTACCCGGCCGATGCCGCTTCCTGTTTCATTTCTTCCGGTCCGTCCTGGGGATATCCTTCGACATCGTTTGAGCTGATTCCGACGATCGCCAGCCCTTTTGCCTGGTATTCGTCTGCAAACGCTGCCAGTGCGTTGCGAAGATGCACAACGAACGGGCAGTGGTTACACATAAAAATTACCAGCAGCGGCTTGCCGGCAAAGTCCGATCGTGAGACCGTCTTGTCATCGACGTTTGGCAGAGAAAAGTCCGGCGCGCTGGTGCCGAGACTTAGCATTGTTGAAGCTGTTTTGACCATCGTTCGTATTCTCTCTGTGGTGGGTTTACGTTTTATTCAAGCGAGACAGCAGTGGGGCGATGATGACTTCCGGAACGAAGTCCTTCAATCGTTCGCTCACGTTTCCTTCTGCCATCCGGGCGATTTGCTTAATCAGCGAACTGGAAACGTGGTTGTAGTGTTCGCTTGACATCAGGAACACCGACTCGATTTCGGCGTCGAGCACGCGATTGGCCAGCGACATGGTGAATTCCGCGTCAATGTCCGTCAAACTGCGAACGCCACGCAGCAGAATGCGGCTGCCGCACTTGCGCACAAATTCCACGGCAAGCCCTTCGAATGTCGTGACTTCGACGTTGTCCAGATGCTGCACAGCAGCCCGCGACAGCTCGATGCGCAACTCGGGCTCAAACAGCGGGTCTTTATCGGGATTGATCCCGATCCCCACGGTCAGCTTTTCGAACATCCGCGCGCCACGCTCGATAATGTCAAGATGACCCAGCGTAAGAGGATCGAAGCTCCCGACGTAGACGGCGTGCGAAGGACGAGTAGAATCGATCATGGATGCCTTTCCCGATCCTGGATGCTTCGCGAAGCGCCTAATTCTCGAAACGCTGCCTGTCGTGGCAATCGCACGGAACGGCCAGGTGCTAATTTGGCAGGGAATTCGCACGACATGCCAGCAGCTGCGGGACCCTGAAATGCACGTAACCTCTTAAAACCAATTGGCTTACGTGAAATTTATCGTTCTGGCTGTTCGAATCGCCAGAAGCGGCACGGTCTGTGCTGAGACAGAAAGCGCTGTAATCTTTATTGGTGTGAGCTGTGAAGCAGGGCGACGTTTTCCTGCCGGTCGCGAGCACAGAGCTGAATCAACGGTCGTGGTGCTGAACCTGGAGTGTGTCTGAATGCCCGTTTTTCGTTGGGGACAAAGCTGGGATCCGCTGCAGGATCTTGAGCGGGAGGTGGATCGGCTGCTGCAGGGCATGAATATGTCGCTGCAAGGCCGGTCGAATCGCCGGTTCCCGCTCGTCAATTTGCTGGATCACGGCGATTGTTTCGTGCTGACGGCCGAGATTCCTGGGGTTGATCTGGCCGATCTGGACGTCAGTGTTGCCAACGGTGTGCTTTGCATCAAAGGAGTTCGCAAAGTGCCGCCCGAAGCTCGCGAAGATGCGTTCCGTCGGCAGGAACGCTTCCAGGGGGCATGGCAAAGAAACCTGCAGCTACCGGAAAGAATCGACGAAGAGGGGATGAAGGCAGATTACACAGCGGGTATCCTACGAGTCACCCTCCCTAAGACGCAGGATTCTTCCGTTCGAAGCATTCCCGTCACCGAGGGACCAGGCTAGTCGTTTTTCGACCTGCCCGGCGAGCACACCGATCTATCGGAGCACACCGATGAACGAATCTCATAACGTATCTCGAAGCCACGACGACCATCCGCAAGCGGCTCGTTCGGAACTGCCGAACGAAGCCACTGTGCCTCGACTGCTATTCAACCCACCGATCGACATCTACGAAACAACGGACGGACTGGTGCTTTATGCCGACCTGCCTGGTGTGTCAGCCGACGGACTCGATTTGCAAGTGCAGGACAACCGACTGGCATTGTTTGGCCGAGTCACGCGAAAACCCACCGATGTCAACGACGCGGAAGTCGTCCATCAGGCGCGTGGACAGGGGCGGACCGCAGGCCAGCATCGGCAGGGCGCCGAGTTCCTCCAGCGCGCGGTAGAGGAATATGGCGCCCACCGGGCCGTCGGTTTCGAAGGTGCCGGTCACCGGGAAGCCGGTGGCAATGAACACCGTACCGCGAGTGTCACGAAGGTACTGTGCCGCGCGCAGGAAGTATCCCGGCCGCAGCGCAGCGCGCGCTTCCTGCATGCCTCGCGGGTTGCGTTCCACCAGCAGTGCCTCGATGGCTTCGCTGAGGGCCTGTTCTGTCATGACGTGAGCTCCTGCAGCGGATAGTTCAGGGCAAAGCGCTCGCTCATCAGCAGCGCGCGGCGCGCGGTGGCCGGCGTGACCGGCGCGAAATTCACACGACAGCCGGCGCCGAGCTGCGCGAGCGCCCACAGATCGGGGATCAAGGCCGTGCCGATCTTCGGGTAGCCGCCGATCGTCTGGTGGTCGTTGAGCAGCACGACCGGCTGGCCATCGGGGGGCACCTGGATAGCGCCGAGGCAAATTCCTTCCGACAACACGCCGCCTGTTTCGCATGCCAGCGGCGGTCCTTCAAGACGATAGCCCATGCGGTCGCTGCGCTCCGAAACCTGGTAAGTGCTGGCATAAAAGCGCCTCTGTTGCACACGGCTGAACTGGCGCTGTTGGTAGCCTGGTATCACACGTACCGTCGCTCGCTGTGGATAATGTGGTCGTTGACGAGGCGAACGGCCGTCGTCGTCTCTCGTCGACGACGCTCATCGTGGCCGTGAAGCACGCGTCCGCGTCGTCGTCGTCGACGCCGCCGTCCGCCGTCATCGTGCGCGCACGGCCCTCGTCGCCGCCGTCGCCGCGCGCACACGCCCGCCTGCTGCTGCTGCCTGATCGTCGTCACGTGCTGCTCTTCGGTGGACGATCACGACGACACGTGTGTGGCGACGCAGCCGTCTTCGACACGAACACAGCCGAGTGGCGGCCGCTGCGCGTCAACGTGTCGCCGCGAGCGTGCGCGCTGCTCGGCATGGCAGCCTCGTCGACGTCGTCGTCGTCGTCATCGTCGTCGTCGTCATCGTCATCATCGTCAACATCATCGTCGAGACCTCTTCTCGTCATTGCTGGCGGTGTCGACGACGATGAGCGCACGGCGTCGTCGACGTCGCTGTCGTTGGAGACGGCCATTGCATCCATGCCTGACGAGTTCGTCGTTCACTCACTCGACGACGACGATGGCGACGACGACGACGTCGTCGGTGGCAACGCCAGAGATGACACGGACAGCGCCGACGCATCCACGTCGTCATCGTCATCGTCGTCGCCATCACGTCGACAATCGGCCGGCGTCGGCCACGACGACGTGGCAGCGGAGGCAGCGTACGACGCTGCCCTCGCGGCGTCGACGACAGCGTCGCTGGCGCTCGCCGCTCGCATGTCGTCCGTGGCACTCGTGTGCGTCGATTGCGCACGCGTCGGCAAGGCCGCGGACGTGAGCTGTGACGTGTGCTCGCTGCGACTCTGTCGCTCGTGTGCCAAGAACGATCGATGTCGACTCTGCCGATCGGAGGTGAGTTCGACTGCTTGCCAGTGTGCATCGACACTGCAGCATGAGGCAATGATGAAGAGATGATGTATCCATCTTGAATGTCTTCACGACCACATCCACTGCACACGCGCACACACTGTCGCTCACGAACCCGTCACGCGGATGCGCCATCATCATGCAGGGTGCTCTCGTGTTGCCGTCGCTCGCTGCCGCTCATCGTCTCGAGGCCACTCGACGACTGCGCGCGCGCGAGGCACTTGACGTGCGACTGAGGACGACTTCTGTCGCCGATCTCAGCGCCGATGACGTGGCGGCGTGGGCGTCGGCCAACGGCTTTGCACGACTCAAGCGCGTGCTCGTCGGCGTCGACGGCAAGATGATGGAGGTGAGCAGCGAGATTCGTCAGAGATCTCGTGGCGATGCTGGCGGACGAAGGAGACGAAGAGAAGAAGAAGAAGAAGGAGAAGAAGAACGACGACCGTTGTCGACGACGACGACGACGTTGGAAGACCAACGATGAGCGCCGTCGCGAATCAACGTCGTCGTCTCACACTCTTCCGTCGCCTCCCCCCCCTCTCCGCAGCGCTCTCTTCCCATCGTTCTCTCTCGTCTTCGTCTCAACGACGTCGACGTCATCGACATTCGCGCCTTCGCAGCGAGCGCACGTCGTCTCACGCTCGTGGGCGTCACGGACGCGAACGCTGCCGGCGACGTGGGCAGCTGGGACGTGGAGGCTGTCGGTCGGTTTGCGCTCTCGCTCGGCCTCTCGACGACGGCGGAGGCGCTGCATCGACGTCTCGTCAACGGCGCTCTCCTTGACGACGACGTTGACGACGGCCTGCTGTCGGCGCTCGGCGCACGTCGAGCGATCGATCGCGACAAGCTGCTCGCGGCGTTGACGGAGCTGCGTGTGGACGCGCGCGACGCCGCCGCCGTCGCCGCGTCCGTCGATCGACTTGGCGTGCTTGGCCGGCCGACGATGGCGGCGGCGTCGCTGCCGCTCGCCGCGTTCACCGTGGACGAGTGCATCGAGTGGCTGCGTGCGCGAGGCATTGGCGAGCTC
>CAYGKI010000277.1:0-4613 GCA_964350235.1 uncultured Gemmatimonadaceae bacterium
GATCTGCGCACCACCATGCGACCACTCGGGGTCTACGGACGCGATCCCACGACGCACTGGACCACGAACAGCTTCGCCAAAGCGGTGCTCACGCCGCAGGGGCCTGGCACGATGCGCCTCGTCTGGGACCGCAGTGGCACCACGCAGGCGACGGCATGGGGGAGTGGCGCCGAGTGGCTCCTCGATCGTGCGCCCCACTGGGTCGGCCTGCACGACGACCTGTCGGGATTCGAACCGGCACGGCATCCCAAGGTGGGTGAATGGGCTCGGCGGCACCCGGGTATCCGACTGCCTGCTGCCGGGGTGATCTGGCAGGAGCTGCTGCTCGTGCTGCTCGGTCAACGCGTGACCACCGAGGAGGCGGTCAAGAGTTGGGCGCGGATCGTGTACGAATGGGGCGAGCCGGCGCCCGGACCCGCAGAACTCCGCCTCCCACCGACCCCCGACGTGGTCGCCTCGACGTCGTATGTCGACCTCCACCGTTTCAACGTCGAACGGCGGCGTGCCGATGCGATCCTGCTCGCGGCGAGGCGCGCCCACCGGCTGGAGGAGGCGGCGGCGATGGCGCCGGCAGACGCCCGCCGGCGTCTGAGCGCGCTGCCGGGTCTCGGCGCCTGGACGGCGACGTCGGTGATCACCGCGACCCACGGTGACCCCGACACGATCGTGCTGCGGGACTACGGGCTGCCGACGATGGTGAACTACGCCTTCACCGGTGACCCCCGCCGACTTCCGGCCGACGAGGGCGGCGACGAGATCATGTGTCGCCACCTCGCACCGTGGTCCGGTCATCGCCAGCGAATCGTGCGGCTCCTCTTCACCGCTGGGGTGTCGGTGCCCCGCCGTGGCCCGCGATCGTTCAACCCCGACATCCGTCGGCTCTGATCCGCCCGTGCGCCGCTGTTGCGCAGCCGCAGCGACGACTCGTACATCCAGACAGCGAACGCCAGCGCCGCGAACGTCTCGCGGTATTCCGACAAGGCCCACGGCCGCAACAGATCGTCGCCGAGGGCGAAGGCAAGGGCCGAGCCGAGGCCGACGGTGACGAGCAGCAGGATCCGCCACGTGCGGGGTGCGGGCGTCCACGTCGCGAGGAACCAGACGGCCATCCACACGCTGAGGTGATGGGCGGGGTACGGCGTGCAGGCGTAGGTCATCGCGACCGACCCGATGGCGAGCGCGATCGGCGTCCGACTCGGCACGAACGCCGCCATCGTCGCACCGAGTCGGCGCAGACCTGCGTGATAGAGCAGCGGAACTCCCGTGAACAAGACGGCGATCGAGAAGTAGTACGCGTTCTGGAAGACGTCGGTCGCGGTGTTGTGGAGGTTGGCCTCCTGCTGGTCGTTGAGCTCCTCCAACGACTCGGGGGTGGAGTACTCGAACATCCGCTGGAAGTAGCTGACCTCCTCGAGGGAAACCCAGAGGAAGCCGGTCGCCGTCACGATCAGCAGTGCCCGCCACCCGCCGGCGACCACACGCGCGAGCAGCGCCGCGAAGAACGCCGTCGCCATCGTGCCGGCGAACGCCACCCACTCGACGGGGTGGTCCTCGCGGGCCATCCAGTCGACGGCCCGCGGCTCGACCGCCTGGACCGCCAGGATCGTGAGGACGCCGCCCAGCACCAGGGGTGCTGCGGCACGGTCCAACCACGGCCAGCGGCCCGCCAACCCGGTCGCGGGGTCGGTCGGATCGGGCCCGTCGCTGATCGAGGACGCGCCGATCGCCCGAAGCGCGAAGTACACCATGGCCACTCCGGCGCCGATCGTCGCCGTCCAGAGCAGTTCCCGAGCGTTCACCGTCCAGATGTCGGGCTCGAGCGCTCGGTCGCCGTCGGCGACCACGTCAGCGATGACGGCCACGACGACGAGCGCGCCACCGAGCGTCGCCCAAACTCCCGGTGTCCTGGACGTGAACGTCAGATGAACCACCCCCGTACCCCTACGCTGCCCCGGTGGTGTTCGACCCAAACAAGCACCCGCACCGTCGCCGCAATCCGCTGACCGGCGGGTGGGTGGTCGTGTCGCCCCAACGCACGCAGCGACCCTGGGAGGGCCAGACGGGTCCGACCCCCGAAGCGGCTCCGCGTCACGATCCGGACTGTTACCTGTGCCCCGGCAACGAGCGAGCGGGTGGCGTTCGCAACCCGCACTACGAGCGCACGTTCGTGTTCGAGAACGACTTCGCCGCGTTGGTCCCCGACGCCCCGACGCCCCAGCGCGACGACGGGATGTTCGGCGTCGACGCGGCGGTCGGGGAATGTCGCGTCCTGTGCTTCTCACCACGTCACGACCTCACGCTGGCGGGGATGAGCGACGTCGAGGTCGGCGCGGTGATCGAGCTCTGGAGGTCGCAACTCGCGGAGCTGTACGAGCACTACGACTGGGTGCAGATCTTCGAGACGCGCGGTGCGATCTCCGGTGCGTCGAACCCGCACCCGCACGGGCAGATCTGGGCGTCGACCTTCCTACCGGACGAGGCCGCGGTCGAACTCGACCGTCAACGACGTCACCTCGCTGCTTCCGGGAACCGGCTCCTCGTCGAGTACATCGAGCGCGAGCTCGAACTCGACGAGCGCATCGTCGCACACAACGAGCACTGGGCGGTCGTCGTGCCCTGGTGGGCGTACTGGCCCTTCGAGACCCTGCTCGTGCCCCGCCGTCCGGTCGCTTCGCTGACCTCGCTGTCGGCTGACGAGTGCGAAGCGCTCGCCGCGATCCTCCCGGCGATGCTGCGTGGCTTCGATCGACTCTTCGCCACGCCCTTCCCCTACTGCTCGGGGTGGCACGACGCGCCGGCGCACCACCGTGACGCCTGGCAGCTCCACGGGCACTGGTACCCGCCGCTGCTGCGGTCGGCCGAGGTCGCGAAGATCCCTGCGAGCTACGAACTGCTCGCCAACCTGCAGCGCGATCTGACTCCGGAGCAGGCGGCGTCGCGTCTGCGCGAGGTGATCTGACCCCCGTCTGACCCACACGACGATCAGTGCGTCTCCCATGCCGGAATCCGGCACCGTGCGCGCACCGATCGGGTGTGGCGCGCACCGCCAACCTTGTAGCTGGCTGCAGGGTTGCTGGTAGGATCACGCCATGCGAATCGGAGCACTGGCCGACAAGAGTGGGCTCACCCCGGAGGCGATCCGGTACTACGAATCGATCGAGCTGCTCCCGTGCCCGGAGCGTACGCCGTCGGGATACCGCGACTACGACGCCGATGCGGTGGAGCGCCTGCGGTTCATCCGCGATGCGCAGGCATCCGGACTCACCCTCGCCGAGGTCCAGTCGCTGTTGCGGATGAAGGACGCCGGCGCCGCCACCTGTGCACACACCAGGGCGTTCCTGGAACGGCATCTCGCCGACATCGACCGACAGATCGCCCGCCTGCAGTCATCGCGTGCCGAGATGCTCGAACTCGTCGAACGGGCCCGCCGTCTCGACCCCGCCGACTGCACCGACCCCAACCGCTGCCAGGTGGTGAGTTCGTCATGAACGTCCGAACCCCCGCTCGCAACGACGAGCCGAACTCCACGACGCGATCCGACATCGCCATCGAGGGGATGACGTGCGCGGCCTGCGCGAACCGCATCCAGCGCGGCCTCACCAAGCTCGACGGCGTCGAGGAGGTACGTGTCAACTTCGCAAACGGCCGCGCCACGGTGCTGCATCACGGCACGGCCGACGACGACATGCGCGCCGTGGTCGAACGACTCGGCTATCTCGCTCCGATCACCGCCGACCACGACGAGGCCGAGCGGCGGCGTGAGGCCGACCTGCGACGCCGGTGGATCGTGGCGTTGGTGCTCGGCACGCCGGTGATGCTGCTGTCGATGGTGCCACCGCTGCAGTTCGACGGGTGGGAGTGGGTCGTTGCAGGACTTGCCACACCGATCGTCTTCTGGTGCGGATGGGGCTTCCATCGCGCCGCGTGGATGAACCTGCGCCACGGCAGCACCACGATGGACACGTTGGTGTCGATGGGTACGTTGGCCGCGTGGATCTGGTCGTCCGTGGTGCTCGTCGCGGCCATCGGCGACGAGTCGTCCGACATGGGCGGCATGAGCGGCATGTCGATGTCGGGCGGCGGCGGGCTGCACGTGTACTACGAGACCGGTGCGGTCATCATCGCCCTGATCCTGATCGGCAAGTGGCTCGAGATCCGCGCCAAGCGCCGCTCGGGTGATGCCATCCGGGCGCTGGCCGACCTCGGCGTGCGTTCGGCTCGGCTCGAGGACGGACGCGAGGTGCCGCTCGACCAGCTCACGGTTGGTACCCGATTCGTGGTGCGACCGGGCGAAAAGATCGCCACCGACGGTGTCGTCGTCGACGGACGATCGGCGGTCGACGCCTCGATGGTCACGGGCGAACCCGTCCCGGTGGAGGTGGCACCCGGCGACGAGGTGATCGGCGCCACGGTCAATGCCAACGGATCGTTGGTGGTGCAGGCCACACGTGTCGGCGCCGACACCGCGCTCAGCCAGATCATCCGTCTCGTCGACGAGGCGCAGGGCAGCCGGGCCGAGGTACAGCGCCTCGCCGACCGGGTGGCAGCGGTGTTCGTCCCCACCGCGATCGCGATCTCGATCACGACGTTGCTGGCCTGGTTCGCCATCGCCG
>CAYGKI010000278.1:0-4611 GCA_964350235.1 uncultured Gemmatimonadaceae bacterium
CGTGCCGGCGGGATAGTGATGGGGTTCCTCGGCGTAATCCAGAACCTCCCGGAGCGACCCCATGTTCCGTATCCGCGCAGGATCCCTCCCCGTGGCGGCTGCCGCGGCCCTCGTCGCCACGCTCGCGTCGACGCCTTCGGCGGCTCAGAACCCGGCGGACCGGTTCGGCATCTGGGAGATGCAGTCCGACGCACCTCCGCCGTCCAGCAACGTCATGACCTACGAGCCGTACGGGGAAGGCGGCATGAGCATCACCGTCGCGTCGGTGAACAGCCGAGGGGAGAGCAACGAGTGGGGCTACGTGACGCTCTTCGACGGCGCGTTCCGGGAAGTCTGGGGACAGACCGGGTCGGACACCGCCGTGGAGTTCATCGACGAGCGGAGCACCCTGTCCGAGGACGGGGACACCATCCACAACGAGTACGTCCGCCTGGACGCCGAGGGGAAGATCACCGGCGTGTCCCACGCGGTGTACGTCCGCCGGCACTGACGAGGGCGCCGAAGGGAGCGCGGACACCCGGTCCTCGCTCCCTTCGGCCGCCACGGGGCTCTACCGCGTGGCCCTCACCGTGAACTGAAACTCGCCGCGCTGGACGTGGCCATCCCCGGCCATGCTACGCCACGCCACGGTGTACTGACCGTTCGCGAGCGTGCCCGTCACGGGGACCGCGTGCTCCGAGCGGTCCTCGGAAGACCAGAGGTCACCGGTGCTGACCAACTCGCCAGCGGAATCGAGGAGCCGGATGGACGTGGCTCCTTCCTGAGCGCCCTCCGAGAACCAGAGGCGGACCTCCTCAGGGGGCGCGACAGTGCTGTCGGCGGCAGGTGCGGTCCGCTCCAGCCGGAAGTGGAAGTCGGAGGCGGACGCCGGCCTGAGCCCCATGGCCGCGACCCAGCCCATGGCCAGGAAGACGAGGGAGCGGAGTGCGTTGCGACGGTTCATCTCGATACCCTGTGTCGGGGTGGACATGACGTGGAAGACATCAGAACGGCAGACTGCTGAGGCGGAGCTGGACCCGGAGGGCCCGCGGCGTACCCGGCGTCACGTATCCCGCGGAGCGAAGCTCCACATAGCGGACGCCGAAGAGGTTGGAGAGCTCGATGTCCAGGTCGCGCCCCGGACCGAGCGCGAGCGTGCTCCCGATGTCGAACACCGAGTAGGCGCGCGTCCGAACGGTGGGCTCGCCGATGGGCGTGTGGGGACCGTTCACGCGCCAGGTGCCACGAAGCCGGGTGGCGGTGCCCAACGGAACCTCCGTGGTGAGGTGAGCGCGGTAGTCGGCCAGACCGGGCACGCGGCGCGCGTCGTCCGACTCGTCCAGGCCATCGGATGGCGTCGATCCCGAGAACACTTCGTGTGGATGGTCGTCATGCGCGTCCACGTATGCCCCGCTCAGGCGCGCGTGATTCCACGTGCCGCCCACCTCCACGGAGGTCCCACCGGGCAGGTGGACCCCGAAGTGGCCGTCCACACCCTGACGGGTGCTTTCCCCGGCGCCGGTGCTGGTGAGCGTGATGGGATCGAAGACCCGCTCGTTGTCCACGTCCACCCTGAAGCCGGTGAGCTTGGCTTCCCAGCTCGCCCCCTCGTGCTCGATTCCGAGCTCGTGGGACCACGCCAGGTAAGGCTCCCGGGACGGGTCCCCGATGATGCCGACGGCGCTTCGGAACCCGCGCGCGGACGTGCCGACCAGGGACCACCCGTCCGCCAGTCGGTACTTCAGTCCCAGCTTCGGGCTGGCCACCACGTTGGTCGCCGATTCCCACACTGGGGTCTCGACGAGGTCCGAGCGGCTGGCGTGGCGTAGCCAGTCGAGCCTCGCGCCTAGATCCATTCCCAGGCGTCCCCCCAGGAGAGAGGCACGCCACCTGGCGTACAGCGCCCCGGCGGTGTGCCGGGCGTCGAGATCGATCTCCTGGTTCACCACCGCTCGATCCAGCGTGAGCGCATGCTCGTAACGCGCATGGTCCCGGCGGCCGGACACGCCCAGCACCACGTCTCCGTTGGACGTGGTCCATCCCAGCTCCAACTGTCCACCGCCTCCCATGCGCTCGTCCCATTCCCCCGACTGCTGAACGGGACCCGTCCCCGAGCCGTGGCTGTGTCCCGGAACGTTGAGGAACAGCGCGTAGTCCGAAGCCATGGACCACGCCACGGCCTGGAGCGAAGGTCCGTTCCCCAGCGCCTTGGCGAATCGTCCGTGGACCACGACCCGCCTGGAGCGTCCGCCGTCACTGTCGTCCACGGGTTCCTGGAACCGCTCGTCGTTGAAGAACGGGACGGTGAGGAAGCCCGGAGAGTTCCATTCGGTGCCGTAGACGCTGACGCCTCCCTCCAATCGTCCTCCGGCGGCACTGCTCCATCCACGAATCAACCCGTTGGCGAGCCAGTAGTCCGATCCGGCTCTCCAGCCCTCGTCCTGCCGGCCCTCGACCCCCACCAGGAATCCGCCGTCGCCGCTCCTCGTGCCCGTCGTCACGCTACCCCGCATGTCGCCGAAGCTCGAGCCACCCAGGGACACCTCGGTGCCCTCGGCGTCGGCCCGCGTGAAGACCTCCACGGCTCCGGCCAGCGCAAAGTCCCCATAGAGGGGGCTGGCGTTGCCGTGGAGCACGCGAGCCGAGCTGACCGCGGAGGACATGAGCACGTTCCAGTCGGCGTACCCCTCCACGTGCCCGTGCGCCGGGAGATTCACCGGCACCCCGTCGATGACCAGCAAGACGTCCGACGAGTGGTCGGAGGTGAAGCCGCGCATGACCACGTTGGACGCGTACCCCGGTCCCTGTCCCTGATCGTGGACCTCCACGCCGGCGACGTCGCGAAGGAGCTGATAGGCGTCGGGCGCCTGAGCCTCTCGGAGCGCCACCGGATCGATGGACAGCGCACCCACCGGAGGGGGTGCGGATCGCTCACGCTCCACCGCCACCTCCAAGGGCTCCAGGATGTAGGTGACCGAATCAGGGGCGAGGCTGTCGGGACGCTCCTGTGCCCCGCTCGGCATCGGGGTCAGGGCCAGAATGGCCGCGACCGTGAGTATCCTGGTGCTCACGAGCCACCTCCCGACGCGGGCCACGGGTCCGAGAACCGGGTGTCGACGATGAACGACGAATCGGTGAGGCTCTCCAGGAAGTCCAGGAGGCCCCTGCGCTCGTCCGGCGTGAGCGTGAAGCCCTTCACGAAGCCGCTCTTGAACGGGTTCTCGCTGCCGTTGCCGGCCCGCGGCCCGCTTTCGATGGTGCGGCCCCCGGCGGCATAGTGGTCCAGAACCTCTTCCAGCGTGGCGATGCTCCCGTCGTGCATGTAGGGAGCAGTGAGCGCGATGTTGCGGAGCGTCGGGGCCTTGAAACGCCCCATGTCCTCCGGTCGCAGCGTGAACTGATGAAGCCCCGTGTTCTCGGGTGGGTAGCCCCCGTTCCCATCCACGTTGTAGAGACCGTTGTTGTGGAACTCGATCTCCGGGGCGCTCTTGCCTTCGAAGTCGAAGGTGCCCGTGAACCCGAGGCCCCCGTGACAATGGAAGCACTCGAGCCGCTCGGAGAAGAAGAGCGCCTGCCCCAGCCTGGCGGACTCGGAGAGGGCGTCCCGGTCACCGGCTCGGTACCGGTCCACGGGTGCGTCACCCGAGATGAGCGTGCGCTGGAAGGCCGCTAGCGCACGGGTGACGGTTTCCACAGAGAACGGGTCTTCCCGCTCCGGAAACGAGAGGGGGAACAGCTCCTGGTATACGGGCTCGGCCCGCAAGCGAGCCAGGAGCACGTTCTCCCGACCCGACAGGCCCAACTCCACCGGATCCTCGCCGAACAGCGGCGTGAGCGCCTGGTGGGCCAGATTCGTCTCGTTGGGGTTGGCCCAGGTCAACGCCGGCTGATAGCCAGCGTTGGTCAGGCTCATGGAGTTCCGAGGGTGATGCTCCCCCGTGGATCCCACCGCCACCGGCAGCCCGTCCGTGAACGCCAGCTCCTGGCGATGGCAGGACGCGCAGCTCTGCGTCTCGTTCTCCGAGAGACGCACGTCGTAGAACAGATGGCGCCCGAGCTCTACCTTGTCGACCGACATGGTCTCTCCCTCGGGAACCCGAGGGGCGGGGAAGCCCTCAGGGAGAATCCACGGGAACGGCCCTCCGCTCCCGCCGTCGACTCCGGGACCCAGCATCTCGTCTCCCCCACACCCGACAGCGGGGAGCACGAGGGCGGTGGCCAGAGCCACCACCCCCGTGCATCCGCGGAAGAGCGCACGGGTCATCTGGCGCTTCACCGTGCCGCTCCTTCAGCGGACGCGGAAGAACGTCTGACCGGTGGAGACGGTCCCCTCGTAGGAGAGTCCGAAGTTGGGCATCACCGCGTGGCATTCCGGGTCGTTCGGGAACGACTGACACCCCTTGTTGGCGCTGTTCTGGGTCAGGTCACTGTCGGCCAGGAGGGCACCGTAGTCGGCGACGATTTCATCAGTCGACCAGTCGAAGCCGGTGAACTCGATGGTGGGACGGTGGGGGTTGGCGCAGGACGTGGCCGGAACCGTGGGGTCTCCGGCGGGCTGGCAACCGGTGCTCCCGAGATGCACGAACCAGCCCTCGGGCTGGGCCTCGGAGGTGTGGTCGATGCGCGCGAACT
>CAYGKI010000279.1:0-2449 GCA_964350235.1 uncultured Gemmatimonadaceae bacterium
CATCACCCTCACCGGCGTGTCCGGCGTGAACTACGGTCACACCTTCACGCCGACGCCCGACGGGCGGTACGTCATCGCCGAGACCGAGTACCAGTACGCTCCGCTCCGGATCTTCGATCTGCAGCCGGCCCTGGAGGGAGAGCGGACGAACATCAACGCACCCATCTCCGCCTGGACGGCGGACTGGCGGAACCTGGTCCACAACCACGAGGTCCGCTGGCCGTACGTCTTCGTCTCCGGGTACCTGGACGGCCTGCAGATCTTCAACATGCAGGACCCGGCCAACCCGGTAACCGTGGGGTACTTCGACACCTACGTGGGGCCGCCCAACACCGACCGGTACAGCATGTTCAACGGCGCCTTCGGCGTGGACGTCCGCAACGAGGACGGCCTCATCGTCGTGAGCGACATGTCCACCGGGCTCTGGACGTTCCGCATGGACGGCTTCCAGGGTTGGAACGGCGAGCAGTGGGGCATGCCCGACATCTCGTCGGCACAGAAGTGGGACGAGCCCCTCGTCCGGAGGCCGGTGAGCCAGCAGCGCTGAGCACCGTCGGCTTCCGTCGGGCCATGAAGGGCCACCGGGTGAACCGTCCCGGTGGCCCTTCGCGCATCTGCCGGTGCCGCCGCCGATTGCGAGGACCTGCCTCGCTCCCGCATCTTCCGGCGGGGTTCGCGCACGTCGGCCTAGGACACACGGTGGATGGGTAGACCGCGGCACATACGTCGCTCCGCGCAGGCCGGGCACGGGAGTACTGGATGAGTGACGCCGCCCCTTCGGCCCACCCGCCCGCCCACCCCCTCCTCCAGCTGCTGGTGACGTTCGCGGTGGGCGTGCAGCGCCACGCCATGTATCCTCCGGGGCATCCGTCCCTGGACGACATCGCGCTCCACCTCACCCGTGACCTGACCGAGGCGCTCTCGGAGCGCGACACCCTGTCCATCGGTGTGGCGTACCGGCAGCTGGTCATCGAGGGAGCCACGACGGACGCCCGGCATCCCCTGGTGTCGGATCTGGCACGCCGGCTCCACGAGCACCAGCTGGGCGCCATCTCCTTCAAGCGCGGCATCACCGTGGAGGAAGTGGAGGAGCTCCTGGATACGCTGGCCGTCGAGCCCGGGCATCCGTCCGCGCCGTCGGACGCCGGGCGTGGGAGCGCGGGGTGGGAGCACGCCGAGCTCCATCGCGTCGGGTACGATCGCCTGCGGATCCGGAGCGGCGACGGCGCATCGCTGGCGGCGGACCGAGGGCATCAGCTCTGGATCGGCCTCGCCCAGGTGTCGTTGGCTTCGGACGAGCCGCTGGACGAGGTACCGGACGCCGACGCCGTGGCACGCAACATCCGGGAGAACCGCGGGGCATCGGCCTACGATCAGGCCGTGGTGGGATACCTCCAGCAGCTCGCGGACGAGATGAAGGGCGCCGCGGACACCGGTGCCACCCCGCTCCGGGGCCGCGTGTCCCGACTCATCCGTGAGCTGGACGACACCACCCTCGAGCGACTCCTGGATTTCGGAGGCGACGCCGAGCGGCGCAAGCGATTCGTCATGGACGCCAACCGGTCGCTCACGGCGGACTCGGTGCTCAAGGTCCTGCAGGCCGCCGCCAACACGTCCGGCCAGACCATCTCCCATTCCATGATCCGACTCCTGACCAAGCTGGCCACCCACGCCGGCGAGGGGACGGGGACCGTGGGCGCCGAGGCCGAGTCCGCTTGCCGCGCGCACATCGACGCCCTCATGGCGGATTGGTCGCTGGACGACCCCAATCCCGACGCCTACACGCTCTCCCTGGATGCCATGGCGGGCGCCGCGCCCCTCTTCGAGCCCGACGACGAGGAGGAAGCGTCGCTGGCCGGGCCGGAGCGCCTGGTCTCCATGGGCATCGAGGTCGACGCCTGGGGCCCCATGGTCCATCGAGCCGTGGAGGAGATGGCGGCCCCGGCCGGCACCGCCCGCCTGGTGGAGCTCCTCCGAGAAGCCCCGCCCGGAAACGCCGTCGCCGAGCGCGCCTGGCTCCAGGTGGCCAACACCGAGACCCTCGGTCGTCTCCTTCGCGCACCGGGTGTGGACAAGGCCACCGTCGCCGAGCTGGCCGCCAGGCTGGGTGAGCCTGCGGTGGAGGCCCTCCTGGACGTGCTGGCCGAAGCCCAGGGGCTTCCCCTTCGCCGGCGGGCGTTCGACGTGCTCGTGGCGCTGGGCGACGCGCGGGTGACGCGCCCGGCCATCCGTCGGCTCCACGACGCCCGCTGGTTCGTGCAGCGCAACATGCTCGCCCTCCTCCGCTCGTTGGGGCCGCGGCTGGGATACCTGGATCTCATGCAGTGGGCCACGCACGAGCACCCCCGTGTGAGGCGTGAGGCACTGGCGTTGATGCTGCATCAGGCCGATTGGGTGGAGCTGGCCATCCCCCTGGCGCTGCGGGAGGACGACGAGCCGGTGGTGCGCC
>CAYGKI010000279.1:2459-4590 GCA_964350235.1 uncultured Gemmatimonadaceae bacterium
CTCGCACTCGAGCGCATCGGGCCCGACACGCCCGAGTCGAACCTGCCGTTGGTGACGGACGGCATCCTTCATGACGCTTCGCGCTCCGAGGACCTGAGGCGGGTGGCGGCCAGGACCCTGGGCTGGTTCGCGTCCACCGACGCCGCCGACGCCCTCATCCGGGTGGTGACCTCCGGGACCACACTCCTGGGGCGACCCCGACTCGCGTCCGTGTCGCCCCTCATGTTGGAGGCGCTCTGGGTGCTGGCCACGGTCTGGCGGCACGACGGCGTCGCTGGACGGGTGCTGGACGCGGCGGAGCGCGCTCGGGATCCCGCCGTCACCGAGGTGCTGCGGGCGGCGGATCGTCAAGAGGCGCCTGCGCCCATGGAAGGCACCCGGTGAGTCGTCCGGTCCGGTTCCTCACCGCCCTGGCCCAGGCGTTGTCGGCCATGTCGCTGTACCGCGGCGATCATCCCGCGTGCGCCCGCGCCATCGATCGGGCGTACCAGGCCCTTTCGGACCTTCAGGACGAGGACGAATCGACGCGCTTCACGTTCGTCGGCGACGAGATCGTCTTCGGAACCCGCCCCCTCCGCGAGCTGCGCGGATGGGACTGGGGCAAGAGGCTCGCCACTGGCGGCGTGCAGAGACTGGAGTTCACCCGGCGGGTGGAGCCCGGGGATTTCGAGGCCTTCCTCGAGGAGCTCGGCATGCGCCTGGGGGGGACGCCCATCCCGTCGGCGGAGGTCCGGCAGGGCCGGCCATCCTCCATCCTCTACGGTGAGCTGACGGTGGAAGGACCGTCCGCCCCGCGCGAAGAAGCCCCGGCGCCCCCGGTCAGCTACTCGCTCCGGGAGGAGATCGAGACCGTGGGGTGGCTGCAGGACGAGCTCAAGGAGGGACGCCGGCTCCAGATGCTCGAGGCGGAGGGCATCGTGCGCTCGTTGTCGGTGGCCATGCACGCCGACCAGGCCTTCCTCATCCCCCTGGTGCGGCTCAAGGAGTTCGACCAGTACACCGTCACCCACACGCTCAACGTGTCGGTCCTGACCATGGCGCTCACCGAGTTCCTGGGGCTGGGGCGCCGGGAGGTCCGGGCCTTCGGCATCGCCGGGCTCCTGCACGATCTGGGGAAGGTCCGGATTCCGCTGGACATCCTGAACAAGCCGGGGAAGCTCAGCGACCGCGAGCGGGCGGTGATGAACAGCCACACGGTGGAAGGTGCCCGCCTCATCCTGGAGGCAGAGGAAGCCCTGGACATGGCCGCCGTGGTGGCGTACGAGCACCACATCCGCATCGACGGAAGCGGGTATCCTTCGCTCCGGTACAAGCGGGCCTGCCACCACGCCAGCGATCTCGTCCACGTGTGCGACGTCTTCGACGCCCTCCGCACCCACCGACCGTATCGGGCCGCCATGTCGTCCGAGCGGGCCCTCTCCATCATCGAGGAAGGTGCGGGCACCGAGTTCGACGCCGATATCGCCCATGCGTTCCTGCGGATGATGGGTCAGTGGGAAGGCCGGGTCTCCGAAGTCTCGCTGGACGCGCCGGACATCGTTCTGAGCCCCGGATCCGATACCGCTCCCGCCGACCCGCCCGGCAGTCTCGAGGCGCCCGGCCCGCCTACGAAGGAATAGCGCGGGACGAGGCGGAGATCCGGGACCCGGTCTCCCCCGTCACGGCCGATAGGCGATGGCGTCGATCTCCACCCGGAGGCCCTTGTCCGGGAGCGAGGCCACCTGGACGGTGGTCCGGGCCGGCCGGTGATCCCCGAACACCCGGGCGTACACGGCGTTCATGGCGTCGAAGTCGCGCAGGTCCACCAGGAAGACGCCGCAGCGCAGGACACGGGAGAGGTCCGTCCCGGCCGCCTTCAGAATGGCCTCGATGTTCCTGAACACCTGCTCGGTCTGCGTCTCCACGTCGTCGCCAGCGAGCCTCCCGGTAGCTGGATCGGTGGCCCCCTGTCCCGACACGATCACCAACCGGTCCAGGGTGATGCCCGGTACGTACGGGCCGATGGGCTTGGGCAGGCCTTCGGCGAAGACGGGCTCGTGGGCCGGCCGATCCGGGACTCCGGACATGCGATTCCTCCAGACAGGTGATCCAGCCCCCACCCAATGGGGACGCCACGCCCCAACCAAGCGCG
>CAYGKI010000280.1:0-4050 GCA_964350235.1 uncultured Gemmatimonadaceae bacterium
GACATGCCGTGGGCCGCCCAGGACTCCACGTTCATGTCCCACGCCCGGTTCACGACGTGTGATCTGGAGGAGCCGCACTACCACTTCGAATCGGACCAGATCAAGGTGGTGGGCGGGCGGATCCTGGTGGCCCGGGGTGTGCGGCTCTACTTCGCCGACGTGCCGGTGGCGTGGCTTCCGTTCATCGCCCAGGACCTGGAGCAGGGGCGGGCGTCGGGGCTGCTCACGCCGCGGTTCAGCCTGAACGACATCGTCCGGACGTCTCGTGGCTACCGGCGCAGGATCAGCAACCTGGGCTTCTACTGGGCCATGAGCGAGTACACGGACGCCGAGATCGCCCTGGACTGGTTCAGTGACACGTTCTTGAGCACGACCGGGCGCTTCCAATACCGCTGGAACCGGCAGTTTCTCAGCGGCACCGCCAACGTCACCCGGTACTGGGGCGCCGACGGGACGAACCGGTGGGCGCTGGACAGCAATCACGACTGGCAGCCCGACGAGCGGACCCGCCTGTCCATCAACGCGCAGTACGCGGCCACCGAGTTCGTCAGGGAGTACTCTTTCGATCCCCGGGAGGTCACGCAGCAGATCACGTCCACCGGGGGGCTCAACCGGCGCTTCGACTGGGGCAACCTGACGCTGAACGCCACCAGGAACGAATACCTGTCCGACGACAGGGTGGAGTGGACGCTCCCGCAGGCCAGCCTGTCGCTGACCTCGAAGACGCTGTTCCCCGCGCCCAGCAGCCAGGCCGCGTTCTGGAACAACCTGAACTGGAGCGCCAGCTCGAGCTTCTCCCGGAACACCACCGACTACGCGGCGGCCGACACGTTCGCCTTCGCCCGCGCGGACCGCGAGCGCATGAACGCCTCTGTGAACACGGGTCTGGGGATCGGAAATCTGAGGATCTCGCCCTCGGTGTCGTTCCAGGAGCGGAGCACCCTGGGCGTGCCCGAGGCCCTCATCGGGCTGGAGCCCGGGACCACGCCCACCCCGGAGGATCTCCTGAGCAGCGCGCCCTCTCGGGACATCATGGAGGCCACCATCGGCTGGAGGACGTCCATCCGGTACGACCAGCGCCTGGTGGGATCCACGGTGTTCACCCCGGACATCTCCTTCTCGGGCGACCTGTTCCGCGCGGACACCTCGTCGGTGGCCGCCGACTTCGTGGCGGCGCCCACCCGGGTGTCGCTGGGCGCGACGCTCAAGAGCGACATCTACGGGTTCTTCCCTGGATTCGGGCCGTTCGACGCCATCCGGCACAAGGTCTCGCCGGCCATCACCTACGCCTGGACGCCCGCGGCCACGCCGTCGGATCTCCAGCGGGAGGTATTCGGCTCCAGGGCCATACGGCCGCGCAACGTCGTGTCCGTGGGCTTCAATCAGACCTTCGAGGCTCGTCGCCGCCAGGACGAGTCGTCCGACGATTCGTCCGGCGCCGCGCCGTCGGCGGCGGACCTGCCCATGGATCTCCCCCTGGTGGGGGATCCCGACGTGCCGGTATCCGACTCGGCCCAGATCGCGGATCTGGCGGCCCCCGCCCAGGACACGGCCACGGCGGGCGGACCGCGGCGGGTGCAGCGTCCGCCGGTGACGACGCTGCTCGGGCTCAACACCAACGTCCTGACGTACGACTTCGTCGAGGCGGACTCCACCGGGTTCTTCCTGGCCGGCTTCCAGACCACGGAGCTGTCCACCCAGATCACGTCGGACTATCTCCGCGGGCTCTCCGTCTCCATGAGGCACCAGCTCTTCGCCGATTCGCTGGACGGCGGCACGCTGGTGGAGCGGGCCTTCCGCCCGCAACTGTCTTCTTTGAACCTCGGGTTCTCGCTCAGCTCGCGGTCGGGGATCTTCCGTTGGCTGGGCCTGGTCGGCGACGACGCGCCGGACGATCCTCCGGAGGACGAGTTGGAGGATGCCTTCGACGAGGACATGCTCGGGGAGGGGTCCATCATTCCGGGCATGGGATCCGGGCGGGTCACGCCCGACGGACAACGGCCTCAGCGGGCGCAGTCGGACGTCGGGCAGTGGAACGCCAACCTCTCCTACAGCCTGCAGCGCCCGCGGAATGATCCCGAGCGGCTCAGCCAGATGCTCAGCGCGTCGCTCACGCTCCGTCCCACCCAGAACTGGGACATGAGCTGGCGCACCTCCTACGATCTGGAAGAGAACGGTTTCAACGACCACGTGATCCGCCTCACCCGGGACCTGCACCGATGGCAGGCGCACTTCGACTTCCTCCAGACAGCGACGGGGAACTGGAGCTTCCGGTTCGAGGTGTCGTTGACCGACAACCGGGACCTCAAGTTCGACTACCGACAGAGGAATCTGGATGTCGGGCTGCCGCAGGGAGGCGGTGACTAGGGTTCGGCGCGGGAAGGGGTGTCCATCAGGCCACACCGGGTGTCCTCCCCGTAGGACGGGTCAGGCGCGGGGCGTGACCACAAGTGTATCTATACCAATTACTTATGATCTCGGCACGCGGCATGCTCGTATGCGGAGTTCGACATACAAGGCTTCGAGAACGCGAAGTACAACCAGGAGAGGAACCATGAGACGCATGGTGCTCGCGGCGCTGGTCGCCCTTATCGGGGCCGCCGGCTGCAATGACAACAGAACCGTGGTGCGTGACGCGCCGGTCGCCCCCCGGGCGCTGGAGGGCTCGTACTACGCCGGGGCGGTGACCCTGACCTGGGAGCTGGGCTCTGGATGGGACGGCGAGTCCTTCCTCGTCTACGGCCGCAGGGTGAGCGACGCGGACTACTTCTTCATCGCCGACGTCACGAGCTGCACCGGCGGCGTCTGCACCTACACCGACACCAACATCGAAGAGGACGTGACGTACGAGTACTACGTCTCGGCCTACGACGCGGGCTCCGGCCTCGAGACGCCCAGCGACTTCACGGTGGAGGTGTACTCTCCCGTCCGGACGCCGCCTCGCGTCCCCGACCAGACCCGGGTGATCGCTCTGGACGACGCCAACTTCATCGCGTGGAGCGAACGCTCCCGTGAATCGGCCGACTTCTCGTTCTACAGGGTCTACCAGGCCGCCCCCGACGGGAACGACTACCTCCTGGGGGAGACGGACTCGGAAGGGTTCCTGGACCTGCTGGCGGCGAACGGCCTCACCTACGAGTACTTCGTCACCGCCGTCGACGTGGACGGTCACGAGAGCGCGGGCAGCGTCATCGCCGAGGGGACGCCGAGACCGGATTACGCGGGCGAGATCCTCTACGACTACTTCGACGACGCGTCGCTCTCCGGCTTCCGCTTCCAGGAGGACGAGGCCACGAGCCCCATCCTCTCCGGCGACGACCCGGACGCGCATTTCAGCGTGGAGCGGGACATCGACGGGCTCTGGTGGCTCAGGCCCGGCCCGGCGGCGGGCTCACAGGTGCATCCCACGGGGGTCTTCACCAGCGCGCTCAAATGCGGCGTGGCCGCGGACGAGACCTGCCTGGACGCCACCATCGCGCCCACCAGCGGCTACACGAGCGGCGCGGTGGGGATCGACCCGGAGCATACCTACTTCCTGCGGGTTCTCGGGGACGACGGGGAGGTCCACTACGGGGCCATCCGCGTCGTGATGCAGGGCGAGAACCAGGATGGGGGCGTGGTGATCTTCGACTGGGCCTACCAGCTCCAGGTCGGGAACCCCCAGCTGGCGCCCACGGCGCCCTAGCCGGTCGGTGAACCGGCGCCGGCTCCGGCCGGCGCCGGACCGGAAGCAGGACGACTCGGCCCACCGGGACACGCGCCCGGTGGGCCGACGTGCGTCGTGGGTTCCACGGCGGGCCGGAGGTGCACACCTTCATGGTCATGATCCCCGTCCTCGAAGCCGTCCCCAACATCTCCGAAGGCAAGGACATCGCGAAGGTCCAGCGGCTCGTGGAGCTGGTGCGGGCCGTGGGCGTGGACGTGCTGGACTGGTCTTCCGACCCGGACCATCACCGCTCGGTCCTGACCTTCATCGGCGATCCCCCGGCGGTGGAGGAGGCGGCGTTCACCGTGGCCGAGTTCGCCGTCGAGCACATCGACCTCGCGGCG
>CAYGKI010000280.1:4060-4590 GCA_964350235.1 uncultured Gemmatimonadaceae bacterium
CGGCGCACCGCGGCATCCATCCCCGCGTCGGTGCGCTCGATGTGCTGCCGTTCGTCCCCGTTCACGACACGACCATGGCCGACGCGGTGGCAGCGGCCCATCGGCTGGGGGGACGGATCGCCGGAGCGCTGGGTGTGCCCGTCTACTTCTACGGTGGGGCTTCGGATCCGCCGGGCCGGGGACTGGCGGCGCTGCGGCGTGGTGGGGTGGAGGCACTTCGTGGTGGGTTCCCGCCGGGGCGGACCCCGGATCTCTGGCCCGCAGACGGGGTGGCTCAGGGCCTGGGCGCGTCGCCGCCCGAAGGACTCGCCCCCCATCCCACCGCCGGCGTCACCTGCGTGGGAGCCCGGCCGGTGCTGTTGGCCTGGAACGTCTACGTCACGGGCCTGGAGCTCGAAGCCGTCCGGGGCGTGGCCGCCGCCATCCGCGAGCGCGGTGGTGGCTTTCCGTCCCTTCGTGCCCTCGGATTGGAGCTTGTCGGAGCGGCGCGCCTCCAGATCTCCATGAACCTGGAAGACCCGGTGGGGACC
>CAYGKI010000281.1:0-258 GCA_964350235.1 uncultured Gemmatimonadaceae bacterium
GCGCGTCGACGCACGATCTCTTCGTAGATGCGGCGCGCCTCGTCGGCGTCGATCACCTCACCCCGCAGTTCGGTTTCGCCCTGGTAGAGCGACGCTCCGGCGAGCGCGGCCCCGGCGGGGAGCGGATAGAGGTAGTGCCCCTCGGCCACTCTCTCGCCCGAGTTCAGAAACCACTCGTCGACCTCGATCGTGGCGACGGTCCCCTCGACCGCGACCGTCACGCGACTCTCGACCCGCTCCACCGAACCCATTCCGGGA
>CAYGKI010000281.1:268-4581 GCA_964350235.1 uncultured Gemmatimonadaceae bacterium
AGATCGATCCACCCCTGGGCGAACACGGCCGAGGGGCCGAGCGCGACAGCGACCAGCGCGGCAAGCAGGGTACGGGCGGCGAGCGACATGTCACACCTCGGGTTGCAGGAAACGGCCTTCAACCCATGTGACGTGCGAGCGCCCGGTCCTTGCACACGGGCGAAAAAAAGGGCGGCCGCCCCCGGGGGGACGGCCGCCCTCCACCGCGCAGCCTTCTAGTCGCTCGAGCCCACGTCGAAGCCGGCTTCTTCCAGCTCGTGCGTACGGCGCACGTCGTCTTCGCTGACCACCTGGCCATCGAAGAGATGGACCGACCGATCGGCGACGTCGGCGTAGCGCGGGTCGTGCGTCACCATACAGATCGTGGCGCCGTCGGCATGGAGTTCGAGCATCAGATCCATCACCGCGTTGCCGTTCTTCGAGTCGAGGTTACCCGTCGGCTCGTCGGCGAGAAGGATCAGGGGCTTGCCGACGATCGCTCGGGCGACGGCGACCCGCTGTTGCTGACCACCCGAGAGCTGGCTCGGGTAGTGGCCCATGCGGTGGGCCATGCCCACCCGCTCGAGGGCGGCCTGCACCCGTTCCTTGCGCTCCGACCCCGGCATGCCCCGATACGTGAGCGGCAGCTCGACGTTCTCGTAGACGGTGAGATCACCGATCAGGTTGAAGGCCTGGAAGATGAAGCCGATCGCCTGGTTGCGGATCTTGGCTCGCTGGCTGGCGCTCAGGTTCTCCACCGGCTCGGAGTCCAGCAGGTACTTGCCGCCCGACGGCGAATCGAGGAGCCCGAGAATCGACAGCAGGGTCGTCTTGCCGCAGCCCGAGGGGCCTGCGATCGAGACGAACTCCCCACTCTGGATGTCGAGATTGATCGCCGAGAGGGCGTGGGTCTCTACTTCTTCGGTGTGAAAGACTTTCGACAACTCACGCAGGTGGATCAGGGGCTTGTCGCTCATGGCTCTCTGCTCTGGGAGGCGCGGGGAGGGGGCGCGGAAAGGGCGCTCCCTCTCTTCAGACGAGAAAGGCGGCCCTGAAGTTGCAATTGCCTATTTTCGTATTCCACCACATCCCCTCACCACCTGACCTCCATGGACTGGATCAACCGCCCCGAAGCCTGGATCGCCTTCGCGACCCTGACCGTTCTCGAGCTCGTGCTCGGAATCGACAACATCGTCTTCATCTCCATTCTTTCGGAGAAGGTCGAGGAATCGCGCCAGAAGCTGGCCCGCACCGTCGGCCTCGCGGTGGCCATGGTGACCCGCATCGCGCTGCTGTTCTCGATCAGCTGGGTGATGTCGCTGACCCAACCGCTGTTCGAAGTATTCGGACGCGCCTTCGCCGGCCGCGACCTGATTCTCGTCGTCGGTGGTCTCTTTCTTCTCTCGAAATCGACCCGGGAGATCCACGAGAAGCTCGAAGGCGACGAACACGGCAGCCGCGCGACCGGCACCGCGACGTTCGCCTCGGTGATCACCCAGATCGCCCTGCTCGACCTCGTCTTCTCGCTCGATTCCGTCATTACTGCCGTCGGCATGGCCGACGACATCGGTGTGATGGTCTCGGCGGTCACCGTGGCGGTGGTGTTCATGATGTGGGCCGCAGAGCCCGTCAGCGCGTTCGTCTCGAGCCATCCGACGGTGAAGATGCTGGCGCTGAGCTTTCTGCTGCTGATCGGCATGACCCTCGTGGCCGAAGGGTTCGGTCAGCACATCAGCAAGGGCTACATCTACTTCGCGATGGGCTTCTCGGTGTTCGTGGAGTCGCTGAACCTTCGGCTCAAGAAGGCCGCGCGGCACCCGGTCCACCTGCGCGGACCCTCGATGCCGGCCCCCGACACGGGGGAGCCGGCCGGGGGCCACTGACCACCGACGAGCCCCCGGAAACGCACAGCGGGCACCGCCCCCGAAGGAGCGGCGCCCGCGTGTCGAGCCTCGACGTCGAGGTCGAGACTACATGGCACCCGTCACGCCGGCCTCACCATCGGCCGAGACGACGAACTTCACCCACATGCCGCTGACCGCGTGACCCGCGATGTAGCAGACCATCGTGTACTCACCGGCCTCGGAGGCGACGAACGAAATCGTGGTCGACTGGCCCGAGGTGGTGGCTTCGGTCATCGAAGTCGGGTTCTCGGAGATCGCGCCCTCGAACACCGGAACCGCGTCGACCATCGCAGGGGCCGTCTCGAAGCCGGCGGAGATGCCGATCGAGTGGGCCATGTTCGGGTCGTTGTTCGAGAAGTTGATCGTCACGTTGGAGCCGACCGGAACGGTGATGGTCATCTCGCCGTACTGCGCACCATTGTAGTTCCAGTAGTTCCCGCGATCGGTCTGACCGGCCACGATGTCGAGCTCGACCTGGTCGCCGTTCATGCGGTACCAGGACGGCATGGTCATGGCGCCAGCGGTCGCGGCCGGGGCGGTCGCCGCAGGAGCGGCATCGGCCGGAGCATCCATCTCGGCGGTATCAGACCCGCCACACGCGGCGAGGCCGAGGAATAGGGCAGTGCTGAAGGCGGAACGCTTCATTTGATTGATCCTTGGTGCAATGGCGGTGGTCTGATTCAGGGCCGACACGCCAAAGTCGGTCCCGGGCACACGGTCCCGGGGTTGCCCCGAGGGTGCCGGTGTTGAGCGCGTTGTCTCAAGCTTGTGAACTAATGCACAAGCGCTGGATGATGGCCAAAAACGGCGTCTGGGTCAAGAAGAATAGTACGCGGCGTTCTCGTCGACGTAGCCGTGGGAGAGGTCGCAACCCCACGCCCGAGCCTCGCCCGATCCGAGGCCGAGATCGACCCGCAGGTCGACCGGATCGTCAAGGAGGAGCGCGCGAAGTGCGGCGTGATCGAAGTCGACACGTCGTCCCGAGCGCACGACATCCACGTGCCCGATGCGAGCGGAGAAGGTGTCGGGATCGACCCTCGCCGACACACACTTTCCGACCGCCATGAGAATGCGACCCACGTTGGGATCGCCGCCGTGAACCATCGTCTTGATGAGCGGGGACTCCACGAGGCTTCGGGCCACCGCCCGAGCATCGTCCGTCGTCGCCGCGCCGGTGGCCGCCACCCGCACGAGTCGCGTCGCACCCTCTCCGTCGCGCGCGAGGACCTCGGTCATGCGGCCACACAGTTCCAGGAGGGCCTCCTCGAACAGGGCTCCGTCGACGGGGCCCGCCTCGCCGTTGGCCAGGATCGCGCAGGTGTCGGACGTGCTGGTGTCGGTGTCGACCGACAACATGTTGAACGTGCGATCGACCACACGGCGCAACATCTGGTCGAGGGGACGAGGCTCGACCTCGGCATCGGTGAAGATCCACACCAGCACGGTCGCCATGTTCGGGGCCACCATCCCCGAGCCCTTCGCGACGACGGTCAGCGTGACCGGCTCGTCGTCGAGGCCCCGGATCTCACATGAAAGCGCCTTGGGATGCGTGTCGGTGGTCATGATTCCCCGGGCGCCCACCAGGGGATCGTCCTGCAGCCGGGAGACGAGACCGGCGAGCCCCGCTTCGATCTTCTCGATCGGAAGTGGTACGCCGATCACGCCCGTCGAGGCCATGAGGACGAGTTCGGGCGGCACCCCGAGTTCGCCGGCGGCGGCCCGCCCCATACGGCGTGCCGCCTCGATGCCCTCGGGCCCCGTCCCGACGTTGCTCACCTTCGAGTTGACGACGATCGCCTGCAGGCGTCCCCCTGCGATGAGCTCGCGACCCACGACCACAGGGGCCCCGGGAAAGTGGTTCCGTGTGAACACGGCGGCCGCCGAGCAGGGCACGTTCGACGCGAAAAGGGCGAGGTCGTCTCCCTCGGGCTTGAGGCCGCACCGGGTGGCGATGCAGCGAAAGCCCGACGGAAGGCGCGACGGAGCGTGGAATTTCATGGAGCGGGGGGGTCGGGGGACGGCGATGGTCTCCCAAGATATTGCAGCCCGCCGATCACACGAAGATCAGTCGCTGCGGGGGCCCACCGCTGGAGCGGAGAACTCGGCGGCCATTCGACGCAGCGAGCGAGCGACACGCTCGTTTCCTTCCTGCTCGGCCCGCTGGGCCGCGCGAAGAATATGCTGGATCCGTTCGTCGAAACTCATTCCGCCTCCCGTGTTGCGTCCTACTCGTTCCTACGTTGAACGCGCGTGGAGGTTTCCGTGTTCCCCTACGGCCCATGTTCCCCTACGTCTCGCCCTCCGTGCGCAGTTCGGCCCGCACGCGGTCGAGGGAGTCGATCAACCGGGTGAGTCGGTCGGGGTCGAGGGAGCTCCTCATCGCCAGGTCGGCGGCCTCCACCACCCCGTCGAGATCGGCGAGCACGGCCC
>CAYGKI010000282.1:0-1864 GCA_964350235.1 uncultured Gemmatimonadaceae bacterium
GGCGGGGAACCCGTTGTCATCGTTCCCGTTGTCATCGTACCCGTTGTCCTGTCCGTCCTCGGTCTCGGCCTTCACGAAGAGCGCGACCCACCCACCGTCGTCGGCCACCGTGGCATCGGCCTCGAGCTTCACGGGGTAGGGCGAGGCGAACGCGGCGAGGAGTGCCGAGAACGTGCGCAAGTCGCCCTCGTCGTCGAACCCGGTCTCTCCTTCCAGCACCCGGACATGCTGCGTGCCGCCGGTACCCGCCACGGCCACGGTCATCGTGCGGGAGCCTTCGGACCCGGACACGTCGACGAGCTCGGCCACGCCCTCGACCTCGATGTGGGCGCCGGAGTACGAGCGACGCGCGTTGCCGTCCTCCACGTCCAGGCGTACCTCCAGTCCGACGATGTCGTCGTCGTCGTCGATCTCGACCTCGACGCGGATCTGACGGCCGTCCATGTGGAACAGCAGCCGGACCCGGCCGTCCTCGGCCAAACCAGCGACCTTGAAGTGCCCGAGATCGTCTGTGACATCGGCCAAGTCGGAACCTTCGAAGGTCACCGTGACGCCCGAGAGGTCTTCCGCGGTCGAGGCGTGGCTGACGTGGCCGACCACGACAGCGGGTTGAGGCGCCACGATGTCGGATGCCTGGGGAGCCATCGGATCCGATGCATCACATGCGCCGAGGGCGAGCGCGAGGGTTGTGGCGACCAGACCCAGGCGGGGCAGGCGGGGCAGGCGGCGAGTACGGAGGTGGTTCATCGGGTGGTCTCCAGCATGGGAGGATGTGGTCCTCTGAGGGATGTTTGCGCTCGTACCAACGCAGCCCTCGTGCCACCTGTGGAGACCGAGTATGGAATTCCGTAAGGCTATTAAGGGGAGATGGTTAGGGCGAGGCGTGCGGTTCTTGCTGTGCGCGCCGCGAGGGGCGGGATGTCGATTATGGGGCGGTGCGGATCGGGCATGCACCAAATGAGGGCGCGTGTGTGTGGCGAGTCCGGCCCGGCTCAGGTCGACACGGACGTGGCCGCGGCGATGGCCGCGACGGTGGCCGCCTGCGCTGCCCTAATGGCTTCGCCGGCGGCTTCGCCGCCCACACCGGACTCGAGGGAGATCTCCTCGATCCTGGACTTGAGCGCCTTGAGCGCCTTGCGGTCGTAAATGGAGCGAAGCGTCCTGGTGCCGTGGGCGAGCGCGACCAAGAGGGTCGTGCGGTGGTCCGGCGTGCCGCCTCCCTCCAACGCGTCGCGGACACGGCTCACCAATTCCCGTTCGGGCCCCGGGTCGATGGTCGGGTAGACCCGGCGCTTGAAGAACAGCAGCACGTCCTCTTCCGTGGCCCGGAGAACGCCCATGCGGGCCAACTCGCGCCCGACCTCGTGGTGCAGGCGCTTCATGCCGCCCAGCTTTCCAACCGTGTCCTTGGGCGAAGCCCGCCGCTTCGCGTCGGACAGCTTCTTCAGTCCGGCGTCCATCACGCCCTCACCGAACCTTGTCGCGTCCACCACCTGGACGAGTTGCCTGGGCTTCCGCCTCCGGCGCTCTTCGACGACGGCGAGGCGTCCCTCCAGGAGGAGCTCGGCGAAGATCCCTCCGGCCAGGCCGATGTGCTGCATCTGACCGAACGCGAGGGTGCCCTTCTTGTCATGGAGCGCCAGAAGAAGCAGCTCGTGATGAATCCGAAGGCGTCTGGAGGCGGTCATGTGAGCGCTTCGGCTGGGTCAGGGTGCGCCGTAGACTCTGTTCCACTGAGCCGTGTCCGTGTACTGCTGGAACTCGGTCACCTTCCCGTCCTCCACGAGCCACCGGTGCACGAACTGCGCATCGAGGGCCTGCCCCGTCCCCCGGTGGACCCCGGTGTATCTCCCGAAGGCCACCA
>CAYGKI010000282.1:1874-4564 GCA_964350235.1 uncultured Gemmatimonadaceae bacterium
ACTGTCCTCGGCCACGATATCCACGGGGGTGGCCTGGAAGTCCTCTACATCCTGCAGGATGGGGCTGAACACCCCCTCACCCACGGCCTGCGGGCTCGTGTAGGGGTTCCCCGCGGCGAGGGGACCGCTCTCTGCCTCCATCCACCTCACGGACGGGTGCAGGGTTCCGAGGACGGTGGCGGCGTCCCCCCGCGCGAACGCGGCGTACAGATCCTGGATTACCTGCTTCGCTGCGGCCAAGACGTGCCTCCTGAGCATGGGACTGCGGGCCCGCGGAAGTCGGCAACCTCCGCGGGCCAGGCTCGTGGCGCAACCCCGAGTGGTGGAAGGCTCAGCCGCCCTGCATGCCGCCCATGGCCTGATGGTGCTCACAGGTTACGGTGGGGTTGAACGACGCGAACATCCCGTTGGGGTTCTCGCGGAAGAGCCAGACGTGGAGGTCCAGGTGGGGCTCGAAGTTGTGGGCCTCGTCCAGCTCGGTGGCCGGGTCGTCCACCATGCGGTTGTACGGCACGCCCTGGAACGACGGTGGCTCCGGATGGTCGGCTGCCGCCCATGCTTCCAGGAAGACCAGGTTCTCCACGGCGACGAGCTCGTGCGATCCGTCGGCCTGCGGCTCGTAAATCAAGACCGCGGGCTGCAGGAAGTCCGTGTGGGTCCCGGTCCCGTCCACTCGGGGGTCGGGAGGCGCCGTGATCCCGAGGAGATCGGGGCGAAAGTAGTGGACGCCCATGCCGCCCATCTCGGAAGGCAGCCCCATCATGTCCGCGGTCTCACAGAGCCCGGCCGGGTCACGGATGTATCCTTCCGCGAGGGCGACATCCAGATCCCGGAACCGTTCGGTCACGGCGCGGACTTCGTCGAGGGAGGGGTCCGCGTTGGCTTCGGTACAGGCTGACGCGGTGAGGGCCCATGCCGCCATGAGTGCGGCGTCGCGAATCTGGAACATACGAGGCTCCGGCTATGGGGCCCCGGCAGTCGAGGCCCGGTGCCTCCCAGAGTAGCGACCGGGCGCGGGCGGCGGCAATCGGACGCTCGCGGCGAAGCCGGTGCGGCGTGAGCGGCCGCTGTAGCGGGAGAGGCCAGGCCGGCCTGGCCTCTCCCGCTCGAGGGTGTCAGTTGGACTCAGGCCTCGCGGGGCGAGATCAACTTGTACGCCGCGGCGCCCAGGAGTCCGCCCAGGATGGGGGCGAGCCAGAACAGCCATAGCTGCCCCATGGCCCACCCACCGACGAACACGGCCACGCCCGTGCTACGGGCGGGGTTCACGGATGTGTTCGTGACGGGAATGCTGACGAGATGGATGAGCGTCAGGCAGAGGCCGATGGCCAGTCCGGCCATGGCCGCCGGAGCTCTCCCGTCGGTGGCGCCGAGGATGACCAGAACGAACATCATGGTCATCACGATCTCCGTGACCAGGGCCGCGAGCATGGAGTAGCCTCCGGGAGAGTGCTCCCCGAACCCATTTGCGGCGAACCCTGAGGACACTTCGAATCCGGGCGCTCCGCTGGCGATGAGGTAGAGCACACCGCCCGCGGTGATGGCGCCCAGGACTTGAGCGACGACGTAGAACGGGAGCTCCTTGGCCGGGAAACGGCCTCCGGCCCAGAGCCCGATGGAGACGGCGGGGTTCAAGTGGCAGCCGGAGATGTGTCCCACCGCATAGGCCATGGTGAGGACCGTCAACCCGAAGGCCAGGGCGACACCCAACAGGCCGATGCCCACATCCGGGAACGTGGCTGCCAGCACCGCGCTGCCGCACCCCCCCAAGACCAGCCAGAACGTCCCGAAAAACTCGGCACCGTAGGCTTTCATCGGACCTCCTCTCAGAAGATGGCCCGCCGCCCGGCAGCGGCGACGGCACCGCCGGGGCAGATGCTGATGCGCACACCCTCTCGCGGCTATGGACCTCTCGAGGTGACTCGTGGCCCATGCGTCATATGGGCGGATCTGCGTCGGACGGCAAGCGTCCGGCGAGGTATCGACCCGGCAGGCCCGGCGTGCGGCGTGAATCCGGGCGTGTGACTTCCGGGCGTTCCTCCCGGTCCATGGGTGACACCGGGGAGACACAGCGTGCGTGCACGAGCTCGAGAATTCCGACGGATGCCGCGGCGCGAGGAATGTCGGTCCGGTCTTCCGGGTCAGTGGTGCGATGGCACCTGCGCCGCCAGCTGGTCCAGCCGCTCACGTATCCGCTGCATCTCCGCGTCCGTGGCCAGCCCCCTCGTCACCTCGGCGGCGCTCAGCTCCTCCGCTGCCTGGAGGCATTCGAGCTGATAGGCTTCCGGCGTCACGGGTGCGCCGAGGATCTTTCGGGCGGCCTCAAGCAAGAGGGTGCGGGCCTCATCGCCTCGACCGAGCCCGAGGAGGGCGCGCCCGAGACGGCACTCCGAGACGGCCCGGGCGTAGTGGTCCGCGGGAAGCGCGGCCCGAAGGATCTCCAGTGCCTCGCGGCTGGTCCGGCTGGCGGCCGGGAAGTCCGCTCGATCGAGCTGGATGCCCGAGAGCGTGAGCAGGGGAAACGCCGTCAGGTAGTGGCCCGCCGGCATGGACGCGACGAAGCCGCGATGCGCCCGCTGCAGCCATTCCTCAGCCTCTTCCGGACGCCCCATTCGTTGAAGAACGGTGGCGAGATTCTGCGCCCGGGCGGCCGCCTGCTGCGAGTGGTCACCGTACCGCGCGGACTGGAG
>CAYGKI010000283.1:0-4494 GCA_964350235.1 uncultured Gemmatimonadaceae bacterium
AGGTCGAGGACATCCTCGGGGGGATCGATGGGATCTCCATGATCTATCTGGACGCCAAGGACGTCATTCGTCACCGCCTGGTGAAGGACATCATCGAGGCGTACGGGCGTGGGGCCGCCGAGGGAGGCGGCGGGTGAGCAAGCAGGGAAGGGGCGGCGCGAGGGAATCCGTGCTCCATCGTCTCTCCGGCGACCCCGGCGTCACGCTGGGCGGACGGGTGCGACACCACGGGGCCCGCCTGCTGCTTCTGGGCGCGCTGGCCGCGTTCGTCGCGTTCGCCTTCCCTCCGGACAGCAGCATGGAGGTCCGGGTCTATCAGGAAGGCATGGTGGCCAACGAGGACGTCATCGCCGAGATCGCCTTCGACGTCCCCAAGACGGCGGCGGAGCTGGAGCGCGATCGCCGCGGCGCCATGGAATCGGTGCCGCCCACCTTCGATCTTCGCCCGGACGTCGCGGATTCCGTGGCGGCGGAGCTGACGCGCTTCTTCGACGCCGTGGACACCGCCGCCAGTGCCGCGGACACGGCGGCCGTCCGGGAGATCCTCCGGACCCGTCAGATCGCGCCGACGCCGGCCCAGCTGCGGTACCTGCTCGACCCCGCCACCCGGGCCTCCTTCCGTAGCGCCGCCCTCCGCTCGGCACGGGAGATCCTTCCGGCGGGGGTGGCCGACGCCAGCCGGATGATCGACCTGACCGCGGGGTCCGTGACGCTCCGCCGGGGCGGGGACGAGGTGTCGGCGGATGCCGCGTCGATCCAGACCTCCCGAGACTTCTTCCAGCGCGCCGTGGCCCTCCTGCCGGACGCGTTGCCCCCCGATGCCCGGGACCTCTTCAGGCTGGTCCTGATCCACTACGTGGATTTCACGCTGGAGCTGAACCTGGAGGCCACCGAGCGCGATCGGGCCCAGGCCGCGGCCAGCGTCCCCCTGAACAAGGCCCAGGTGCTGGAGGGACAGGCCATCGTGCGGGAGGCCGATCCCATCGGACCGGAGACGCTGGAGCGGCTGGAAGCGTACGAGGCCGCCCTCAGCGACCGCGGCCTCCTCGAGCGGGAGGGCGTGACGCTGGGCGCCATGATCGGGGCATGGCTCCTGACGGCCCTCCTGTTCTCCATCTTCGGGCTGCTCCTGCTGTTCAACCGTCCGGAGGTGTACGCGAACTTCCGGTGGATTCTCCTCATCGCGCTTTTGGTGGCGGCCTACTTCGGGGGCGCCATCCTCATCGATCGGGGTGGCCTGGCGCAGGAGTGGCTTCCCATCGCCTTCGTGGCTCTGCCCGTGGCGGTGCTGTGGGACACCCGCATGTCCCTCTTCCTCGTGCTCGTGCTGGCGGCGGTGACGGGGACGCTCCCGCCGTTCGCCGACTATGGGAACGTCCTGGCCCTGACGGCCGGGGGGAGCGCGGCGGCCATGAGCGTGCGCGCGGTGCGGCGGAGATCCGAGACCTGGGTTTCCATCGCCATCATCGCGCTGGCCGCGGGACTGGCTCTGGTGGCCCATGCCCTCGCCACCGGAGGCGACGTCACCGACGCGCTGCGGGGTGGGGCCGTGTTCGCAGGGAATGCCACGGTGTCCGCCCTTCTGGCCATGGGATTCCTGTGGGTGTTCGAGCTGTTCACGGGCATCACGACGGACCAGACCCTCCTGGAGTGGGCCGACCCCACCCGCCCTCTCCTGCGGCGGCTCTCCATGGAGGCGCCGGGGACCTACGCCCACACCATCAACGTGGCGAACCTGGCCGAGGCCGCCGCCTCCGAGATCGGAGCCAACGGACTCCTCTGCCGGGTCGGCGTGCTCTACCACGACGTGGGGAAGATGCTCAAGCCCCACTATTTCGTGGAGAATCAGCCGGACGCCAAGAATCCCCACGACAAGCTCAAGCCGGAGACGTCCGCAACCATCGTCCGGGAGCACGTCACCGAGGGGGCTCGCCTGGCTCGGGAAGCCAAGGTCCCCGAGGTGGTGGTCGATTTCATCCTCGAGCACCACGGAACGCAGAAGATCGGCTTCTTCTACGAGAAGGCGCTGGAGGAGACCGAGGGAGACATCGACGTCTCACGCTACTCCTATCCGGGTCCGAGGCCGCGCACGCGGGAGACGGCCATCGTCATGTTGGCCGACTCGTGTGAGTCGGCGGCCCGGGCGATGCGGGAGCCGAGCCCGGAGCGGGTCCAGAACCTGATCGATTCCATCGTCGCCTCGAAGATCGCCGACGGCCAGCTCGACGACGCGCCTCTGACCCTGGCCGAGATCGCCCGGGCGAAGGAGCAGTTCGCCAAGATCCTGGGCGGGGTCTCGCACAGGAGGATCGAGTATCCGGCCACCAAGCACCTCACCGACGCGGCCGGGAAAGGTGGGCCGGCCCAGCCGGCCCCGGCGGACGCGGCCGGTGCGGACCAGGCCGGTGTGGACAAGGGGGCTCCCACGACCCCGACCCCCGAGGACGACGCCGTGTCGTCGGAGGAGACGGCCCCGAGGGACGCCTCGGACGCCGGGGCGCGGCCGTGAACGTGCTGCTGGAGTTGGGTGATCCCGCGGCTTGCGACGCGGGGGCGCTGGAGGAGGCCGTGCGCCTCACCGTCTCCGAGGAGGGGGGCGCCCTCTCGGAGCTCTCGCTCACTCTACTCGACGACGAAGAGATCAGGGAGCTCAACCATCGGTACCTGGGGCACGACCGTCCGACGGACGTCATCGCCTTCGCGCTGGGTGAGCCCCCGGACCTGGTGGGCGATGTCTACCTCGGGGTCGAGCAGGCCCGTCGTCAGGCCCGCGAGCATGGCGTCGAGCTTCTCCACGAGCTCCGGCGGCTGGCCATCCACGGCACGCTCCACGTCCTCGGTCACGATCATCCGAATGGCGACGAGCGCTGGGGGAGTCCCATGTTCGTCCTCCAGGAGCGGATTCTCGAGGCCCTGGAGAGGGGAGCGAAGTGAGTAGCTCCGCGGAGCAGGACCTGGACCTGGAATCGCTGCGAGACCGTGTCGAGGCGTTGATCCTGGCGGGTCGGACCGACGAGGCCAGGAGCGTGGCCGAGTCCCTCCACCCGTCGGACCTGGCGGACCTGGTGGAGAAGCGCGCGGAGCTCCTGCTCGAGCTGGCCGACGACGACGCCGTCGACCTCATCGGCGAGCTCGAGCCAGAGGAGCAGCAGCGGGTCCTCGACGGGCTCCCCGAGGATGCGAGCTTCCGCGGCCTCCTGGAGCACGAGGAGGACACGGCGGGCGGTCTGATGACCACCGAGCTGGTGGCCGTGCAGGCTTCTCTCACCGCCGCGGAGGCTCTGGAGCAGGTCCGCCTCCAGGGGCGTGAGGTCGAGGACTTCTACACCGTGTTCGTGGTGGACGGGGACCGCCGGCTCCTGGGCACCGTTCCCCTGGACGACCTGGTGATCGCGGATCCCCAGGATCGGATCGAGGGCATGGTCGAGGATCCGGTGGCCACGGTGCTCCCCACCATGGACCAGGAGGACGTGGGGCGCCTCATCGGGCGATACAACCTGGCGTCCATCCCCGTGGTCGACACCAACGACGTGCTCCTCGGGCGGATCACCTTCGACGACGTCATCGATGTCATCGAGGCCGAGCAGACGGAGGACATCTTCCTCATGGCCGGTGTGGGCGGCGACCAGTCCGCCATACGCTATACCTGGCAGGAGTCGGTCCGCTCGCGGATTCCGTGGCTCTTCGTGAATCTTCTCACCGCGGCCACGGCCTCCGCGGTGGTCTACCTGTTCTCCGACACCATCGAGAACGTCGTCATCCTCGCCGCCATCATGCCCATCGTCGCGGGACTCGGTGGAAACGCCGGAACGCAGGCCCTGGCGGTGACGGTGCGGGCGCTCGCCCTGGACGGCGGTGTGGAGCCGGTCCGGGACCTGGCGGGGATGGTGGGGCGCGAGCTGGCCGTGGGCGCCGTCAACGGGGCCATCATCGGAGGGGTCGTGGCTTCTCTCGCGACCCTGGTCGGGGGCGACCCCACCCTGGGCCTCGTCGTCCTGGTGGCCATGTGGGGGAACCTGGTGGTGGCAGGCTTCCTCGGGTCGTTCGTGCCGTCCATGATGAATCGCCTCGGCGTGGATCCGGCGGTGGGGTCCTCCATGTTCGTCACCCCCTTCACGGATCTGTTCGGCTTCTTGTTCCTGCTGAGCCTGGCCAGCGCGCTTCTTCTTTGAGCACCCGGGGCACCACGTGAAGAGAATCGCCCGCTCCGTCTCGGTCCTGGCCCGCCTCTTTCCGTTCGCGCTGGCCTTCCTCCGGGACAGAAGGCGTTGGATTCTCGTGGGCCGGCCGGCGGCCCGCTCGGCCCAGCACCACCAGAAGAGGGCGGAGCGGCTCACCGCCCGGCTGGCCGGCCTGGGACCCACGTTCGTGAAGCTCGCCCAGCTCCTCAGCTCCCGCGCCGACATCCTGCCTGAACCGTACCTGTCTGCCATCGGCATGCTGCAGGACCAGGTGCCGGCGGACCCGGCGTCGGAGATCAGGCGGGTCGTCGAG
>CAYGKI010000284.1:0-4490 GCA_964350235.1 uncultured Gemmatimonadaceae bacterium
CCCGACGAGCGGAACGCAATGGCGACGTGGCCGCCTCGGTGAACCTGGGCCGCCCGGTTCCGGTATACTCCACCTTCACCCATCGCTTCGCCCACACCGGCGCCGACCCGCATGCTCCTTCGCCCGTTTCGCCTCACCCGTCTCGTCCGCGCCGGCACTCTCGCCCTCCTCGTCGCCGCATCGGCCTGCGGCAGCGACAGCCCCTCCGACCCGGGCGGCGACACCCCGAGCATCTCCATCACGCTGGGTTCGACGACGATCGTGTTCCAGCAGGGTGAAGACGAGACGGTCTCGGTCACCGTGACGCGGTCCGGCGGCTTCAGTGGCGCGGTCGACCTGGCCGTCACCGGCCTCCCCTCGGGGGTCACGGCGCCCGGTGCACAGATCGCCGCCGGCGCGAGCCAGGCGACCCTGGCGCTCTCGGCGGCGGCGGGCGCGGTCGTGGGCTCGGCCACCGCGACGGTTCGGGCGACGGCGAGCGGGGTCGCCGCCGCGACGGCCACGCTGTCGATCGAGGTGACGGCGATGCCGACGGGGGGCTTCGCTCTCTCGCTGGCTCCGTCTGCGCTCACGATCCAGCAGGGCAACTCCGATCAGACGACGCTCGGTGTGGCGCGCACGAGCCCGTTCACGGGTCCGGTCCAGGTGACGGCCACGGGCCCGAGCGGAATCAGCATCGGCGGAATCGCCTCGGCCATCGCCGGCACGTCGGCTCCCCTGACCGTTCAGGTCGACGGCGCCGTCGCCCCCGGCTCCTACACGGTGACGCTGACGGGCTCGGCGGGAGGCGTGTCGGATGCCTCGATCGGCCTCGACGTCACGGTGACCGCGGCCCCCTCGGGCGTCGACTACACATGGGACTTCTGCGACGACGTCCCGATCTGGATGGCCGTGAAGGACGGGTCGGGTTCGTGGGCCCAGGTGGTCGGCACCGGCAGCCAGTTCGCCTTCACGGTCAACAGCGCGACGGTGATGGTCGCGGCCGTGTGGGACCGCACGGGCGAGTTCGACACCACCATCTTCCACCTCAGTCGCGAAGAGGCCCGCCTGATCGAGGGCACCTGCCCGGTATACAAGACGGTGAACGGATCCGTCCCGGGGCTCGCGGCGGGGCAGTTCGCGGGCATCACCCTGAGCCGCGACGCGACCACCGTGATCGGCGGCACCAGCACGACGTTCTCCCTGGATCGGGTCGAGGACGGCCCGACCGACTTCTACGCCTCGCTCACGGGGCTCGCGGGGAGCATCCCGGTGCTGTTGAAGATGTTCCTGCAGCGCGACATCAACCCCGCCGCGGGCAGTTCGGTGACCGTCGACTTCACCGGCGCCGACGCCTTCGATCCCACCCCGATCATGGTGACGGCCAACGGGCTGGGCGCCGACATGGCAGCCCCCAGCACTTCGTTCCTCACCCCGACGATCGGCGCCAGCCTCTCGTCGCCCGGGGCAGGAACGGCGGGACCGACCTGGTCGGTGCCCGTGCTCCCGCAGTCCAAGGTGCGTTCGGGCGACATCCAGTCCGTCTCCGTCTCGTCGATCTCGGCGGCCAGCCCGCTCACCGACAGTCGGGGCACCACGAAGTACTTCGAGACCGTGGCCGATCAGGTGCTCACCATGGGTCCCTACCTCGGGGCGGTCTCGGTGACGAGCCTGGCCTCGGCCCCCTATGCACGGCCCCGCGTGATGTACACCCGCCAGGCGGAATACATGGGGCACATCAATGTGGGATTCGGTCAGGACACCCGCGACGTGATCATGTGGATCACCGACGACTACCTCGGCGCCGCGACCGACCTCGATGTGTCGTTCCCCGACTTCTCGAGTGTCGCCGGCTGGAACGATCTCTGGGGACTGCTGGGCGGGGTGTCGACCCGTTGGACGGTCAACGCGAACGGCTGGACGTCGGGATCGGGCACGATCGGACCCGATGTCTTCACGCCCGGGCTGGAAGTGCGGTCCGGCATCAAGACGGGCACGATCACACCCTGATCGGGGTCCGCGGCGATGGAGATCGGCATCTACAGCTTCGCCGAGGTGAGGCCTGATCCCGCCACGGGCGGGCAGAGGGGTGCGAAGGAGCGCGTCCGCGATCTCCTCGAGGAGATCGAGCTCGCCGACCAGGTCGGACTGGACGTGTTCGGTGTGGGAGAACACCATCGGGCCGACTACGTGTCGTCGGCCCCCGCGGTCATCCTCGCGGCCGCGGCGGCGCGCACGCGGTGGATCCACCTGACCAGCGCGGTGTCGGTGCTCAGCTCCGACGACCCGGTGCGGGTCTTCCAGGACTTCGCGACCCTCGACCTCGTGTCGGGAGGCCGCGCCGAGATCATGGCGGGGCGCGGATCGTTCACCGAATCATTTCCCCTCTTCGGCTACGACCTCACGCACTACGAGGAACTCTTTTCCGAGAAGCTCGACTTGCTGCTTCGCCTTCGAGAATCGGAGCGCGTGTCGTGGAGCGGCCGGCACCGGGCGTCGATCCAGGACCGTGCGGTGTATCCACGCCCCATCCAGGATCCGCTCCCGATCTGGGTCGCCGTCGGGGGCACCCCCCACTCCGTCGTGCGTGCGGCCACCCTCGGGCTCCCGCTCGCGATCGCGATCATCGGGGGAGCGCCTGTGCGCTTCAAGCACCTGGTCGACCTCTACCGGGAGACCGCCGCCGAGGCCGGCCACGATCCCGACGCGCTGCCGATCAGCATCAACGGCCACGGGTTCATCGCCCAGGATGCGCAGACGGCGGCCGACGCCGCCTTCGGCCCCTTCGTCGAGACCATGGGCCGGATCGGTCGCGAACGCGGGTGGCCCCCGCCCTCGCGCGAGCAGTTCGACATGGAGCGTGACCTTCGGGGTGCGATCCTCGTGGGAGGTCCGCAGGAGGTGATCGACAAGATCCTCTACCAGTACGATCTGTTTCGGCACCAGCGGCATCTGATCCAGTTGACCGTCGGCCCGATGCCCCATGCCGACGTCATGCGCGCCATCGAGTTGCTGGGCTCGGAGGTGGCCCCGGTGGTGCGGCGGGAGGTGGCATCCCGTCAGAAGAAGCGCGAGGCGGACCAGCGGGCGGAGTTGGAGGAGCTGGCGTCGGGATTGGGGGAGGAATCGCAGGAGGGGTCTCCCTAGCGACGCGCTTCCCCTCAGGCGTCGGGCCCCTCTCCGGCCGTAGTGGCGAGGACCCGCGGCTGCGAGCGGGCCTGCGACAGGGCCCCGATCGCCTGGGGGTCGCCGATGATGGTCACGTGGTCGCCCGCGCGCAGAATCGTCGAACCGCCGGGCACCACGCTCGAGCCGTCGCGCCGGATCAACGCCATCAGGCAGCCCTCGGGCAGCGACAGCGAACGCAACGGGCGGCCGACCCAGTCGAGGGTGAGGGGCGTCTCGCCGACCCGAAGCGTCAACCAGCGCTCGTCGCTCAGCAGCGTCGACTTCAGCTCCGCCTCGTCACGAGCGACGACCCACCGATCGAGGAATGTCGGGTCGTCGACCTGCGTGGCCACATGGCCCAGCAGCCTCAGGTGGATGGCCGGGTGCTCCGACGCGCTCACGAGAAAGAACACCGCTCTCACGGTGCGCAGCACATCGAGATCGACCGACCCGCACGCTTCGCTCGCGTCGAGCCCCCCCTGGCAACGGGCGATCAACATGAGCGGCCCCTGCAGTCCCTCGATGCGGAGGTGGGGAAGCGCCGCGGCATGGGCGACCGGCACCAGACCGGCGGCCATTCCAGCGATGAAGCCGGCCTCGAGTCGTTCGGCGGTCGCAGGAGCCCCCGCCGCGAGCGCGACGGCGGCCCGTTGGGAGAGCGCCGCGAAATCGATCGTGTCCTCGACGTCGATGACCGTCGCCCGGGCCACCACCTCGTCGAACGGATCGTCGGCCCTCAGACCCTTCTCACGCACGATCGAACGCAACTCCAGGTCGAGACCTCCGTGCCGGAGTGCTCCCAGCCTCTCGAACGCGTGGAAGATCGCGCCCGCCCGCACCACCCGCTGCCGCGCGTAGTGGAAGTACCACCCCGCGGTGAGGGCGATGAGGCCCAGCGTGAGGAGAATGGCCATCTGACCCATTTCGGTGATCAGCCAGACCGGAGCGAGCATCCCGAAGATCTGCATCCATGGGTAGAGGGGAGACCGAAAGCCGGGATCGTAGGCTTCGATGCGACTCTCCCTCATGATGATCACGGCGAGGTTCAGCAGCGAAAACAGAATCAGCTGGAACGCCGAAGCAATCTTGGCGATCCCGGCCACGTCGAAGAGCAGGATCACCGCCGCCATGATCAGACCCGTGACCACGATCGAGAATGTGGGTGTGCGAAACCGCCCGAGCGTCTCGAACCGCGGCGACACGAGGTGGTCTCTCGCCATCGCGAGCGGATAGCGGGAGGCCGACATGATCCCGGCGTTGCCGGTCGAGGCAAAGGCTGCGATCGCCGCGACCACGATCAGGCCGACCCCGATGCCTCCCGGAAGCCAGTCGAAGAAGGCCGC
>CAYGKI010000285.1:0-4482 GCA_964350235.1 uncultured Gemmatimonadaceae bacterium
CCAATTCAAGACCCGCGAGTCGATCCCCGGTGTCCGACCTTCCCGTCAGCCAGGCTCCCGCGCGCGGCCGAGCTCGCCGAATCCACGCGCTGGTGGCCCTTCGCCTCCTCGAGGCGCTGAGGGATCAGGACCTGCCCGCCGAGCTCCTGGAGGACGAGGACCCCAGCCGCACCATGCCGAGAAGGTTCGGTCTCAGCGACGTCGTGGATCGGCAGATCCGCGCCTTCCAGGAAGACGCTCGCAAAGGTGCCCGACTCACGGACGAAGAGGTGAACGACCTCTTCCGCTTCGTCATGAGACGACCCGACGGGCGGGACGTATTCAGGCATGTGGGCCGGTCCCTGGCGGAGGCCGGGGCCTTCCGCGGCGTGACCCGCATGCTCCCCCGGGGGCTCCGGTTCGCCAAGGCCCGGTCACGGGTCCGGAAGCGCCTGAAGTATCTGTTCGGGCGTCCCATCGGCGGCTTCGCGCCCGGCCGTTTCTCCATCGAGGGCCGTTCGCTGCTCTTCGTGGAGAGCGACCCCAGTGGCGAGGCGTGCCATCTGCTGGTGGGGTTCTGCCAGGCTCTGGTGGAGCGGGTGACCGGTGAGGCCGTCACGGTCCGGCACACGCTGTGCCAGGGGCGCGGGGACGCGTTCTGTCGATGGGAGGTCGTCGAGCCGGACTCATGATCCGGGCGGCCGACGACGGACGGGGCCGCGCGGAAACCCCTGGAGAGACGCGGTGTAGCGGAGCGGCGTCGCGTTTCGACCCGCAACCAGCGAGAGCACCATATGATCGAGCAGGGATCCCCCGCCCCGGACTTCACGCTTCCCAACGACCAGGGGGGCGAAGTGTCGTTGTCACAACTGCGGGGACGTACGGTGGTGTTGTACTTCTACCCGAAGGACGACACGCCGGGGTGCACGGTGCAGGCTTGTGACTTCCGCGACCGGCTCCCCGACTTCAAGGATCTGGATGCCGAGATCCTGGGCGTGTCCGCCGACTCCCTCGAGTCCCACAGGGCCTTTCGGGCCAAGCACGACCTGAACTTCCCGCTGCTTTCGGACGAAAGTCACGACATGCTGGAGGCTTACGGCGTGTGGCAGCCCCACCCCGTGTACGGCATGAACATCGAGCGGACCACCGTCCTCATCGATGGCGACGGCGTCGTGCGGGAGGTATGGCGTGGGGTGGATCCAGAGGGTCATGCCGACATGCTGAAAGAGCGTCTGACCTCACTCTAGAAGGGCATCTCAATGGAAATCGTGATCGGGTTGGTGGTGGGGTTCGCTCTGGGGCTCGCGGTGGCCGCGGCGGGTCGGGGCTCGCTGCGCCGCAAGGCGGCGGAAAGCGCACGCCAGGAGGTGGAAGGCGAGCTGGACGAGCTCATCCAGGCCATCGGGCGCGGTGAGCGTCCGTCGGCCTCGGGCGGGGCCTCGGGCAGGCTGGCCCAGGCGCTCGGCGAGGGGTGGGCGCCCAGAGACGCGGAGCGCAAGGCCGCCCTGGTGGCTGCCGTGGGGCGGGTCAGCCGCTTCCTGGACCGACAGGTCCGGGCGCCGCTGGCGGGGGCCGGCGAGGACGCGGACGCGAAGGAGCTGCACGACCGCATCGAGCGGGCGCTCGGCGCGCTGGAGGACGTCGACTTCTTCCTCTCGGAGACGCCTGCCGAAGCCACGGGAACGGACCTCGTCGCCCTGGCCCAGCAGGTATCTCGCGAGTTCGCCGCGGACCACGAGGTGACCGTCCGACTCAGCCTGGGCGCGTCGTCCATCCGTGCCACGGTCGCGCGGGATGCCCTCATGGACGCCCTCTACCTGGTGCTTCACAACGCGGCACGCTTCGGTGGCGGTGGCACCATCGACATGACCGTGCTCCAGGAGAACGGGCGGTCACTGGTACGGATTCGTGACCGTGGGCGGGGCTTCTCCGAAGAGGCTTTCAAACGGGCCTTCGACCCGTTCTACTCCGAGTCGGAGGAGGGCCTCGGGCTGGGCCTCCCCCACGCCCGGAAGACCGTCGAAGCCATGGGCGGATCCATCACGCTTCGGAACGTTCCGGACGGTGGTGCGGAGGTGGAGGTCAACCTCCCCTCCTGAGGAGGGCCGTCGCGATCCCGGCGGACGTCGCTGGACGGGGCCCGCCGGGGGAAGGTCCCCGCCGATGCTCCGGGGTTCCCGAGGCGCGACCGTCGGTCAGACGTAACCGTAGAGCTGGTAGAGCATGAGGTAGACCACGAGCCCCGTGACGGAAACGTACGCCCACACGGGAAAGGTCCACCGGGCCAGGCGGGCGTGCTCGTCGAATCGCTCCGCCCTGGCCAGGTAGAGGAGCCTGAGCACCAGGGGAACCACGATCACCGCCAGCACCATGTGGGTGATGAGGATGGTCAGGTAGGTCACGCGCGCCACCCCGGTGCCCGCGAACTCATGGGTACCCGTCAGCGCCGCTCTGGTCAGGTAGAATACCAGGAACAGGGCCGACGCACCCACGGCGGTGAGCATGGCACGCTGGTGACGGACGCGGTCGTTCCTCTTGATGAAGTAGAGGCCCAGGAAGAGCGCCACCGCGCTGGTGGCGTTGAGGCCGGCGTTCACCGCCGCGAGCGAATCCCCCAGGCGGGTCAGGTCCATGCGGAGCCTGCCTTCCCGGGTACCCGGGAAGGTGCTTCGACGAAGCACCACGGGTGGAGGGGGTGTCCCCGGCTACCGGCGTCGATCATTGCGAGTCTTCCTCAGACGCGTGTCATCCCGCGGCACCGGCGGTCTCCCGCCGGGGCGCCGGAGCGGGGACGTCCGCCGGGCCATTCTCCACCTTCTGACGGTACACCGAGGCCGAAACGACCCCCTTCTCCAGCCACTCGAAGTCGCCGTCCAGGTAGCGGCGAGCCACGGCGTAGCCCTTGGTGTCGTCGTTGCTGAACAGTGCCCGGAAGCTGTCCTTGATGCGTCGGCGGGCCTGGCGGCAGTACAGATCGGCCAGAGCGTTGGCTCCAGGGGTGTCGGCGCCCTTCTCCACCAACCAGTGGGCGCGCACCACCACCGCCGTCATCACCATGAGCTCGGCGCCCACATCCACGATCCGACCGAGGACGGCCTGTCTCTTCTCCAGGCCGGGCCCGAAGCGGACCATGGCGTGGAACGTCGCGCGGGCCAGCTTTCTCGAGGTGCGCTCGATGAACCGGAGGTGGGTCGCCAGGGGGCCGAATCGGCTGAAACGGGGCCACACGCTCCACCCGAAGAAGCGGCTGGGATACCACCAGGCGTAGTGCAGGCCGGCCCGAACGAGGGCCTTGAGCTTGGCCCCGAGGGAGGACCGGGGATCCACCAGATCCCCCGCCACGCGCAAGTGCGTGTCCACCGCCTCACGGGCGATGAAGAGCCGCATGATCTCCGAGGAGCCTTCGAAGATCGTGTTGATCCGCATGTCCCGGAGATACCGCTCGATGGGATAGGGCGTCTCGCCCCTTGCCGCCAGGGAATCGTGGGTCTCGTAGCCGCGACCGCCCCGAACCTGGAGGGTGTCGTTGACCAGGTCCCAACCCACCTCGGTACCCCACATCTTGGCGATGGCGGCTTCCAGGCGAATGTCGAAGCGGTCGGAGTCCGCCATGAGCGCCGTGAGCTCCACCACGGCCTCGAGAGCGAACGTGTCCGCAGCCATCTTGCCCAGCATCTGCGCGATGGCGTCGTGCTGTCCGATGGGTCGGCCCCACTGCACCCGCGAGCCCGCCCAGTCGCGCATCATCTCCAGGGAGCCCTTGCCGGCGGCGGCGCAGAAGGCCGGAAGCGCCAGGCGCCCCACGTTGAGGGTGATGAGGGCCAGCTTGAGGCCCTTGCCCTCGCCCCAGACCACGTTCTCACGCGGCACCTTCACGTCGGTGAACCGGAGGATGCCGTTGGAGAGCGCGCGGAGGCCCATGAAATGGCACTCCTGGACCGTCTCCACACCTTCCCACTCCGTCTCCACGACGAACGCCGTGATGGGTCGCTTGTTGGATCCCTCCGGCGCGGGGGTGCGCGCCATCACGATGATGATCTCCGCGCGGGGCCCGTTGGTGGTCCAGAGCTTCTCCCCGTTGAGGATCCAGTGGCTGCCGTCCTCCGAGAGCTCGGCGACCGTGGACATGTTGGCCGGGTCCGAGCCCACGTCCGGCTCGGTGAGGGCGAACGCCGAGAGGGCGCCCTTCGCCAGGCGCGGCAGGTATTTCCGCTTCTGCTCCTCGGTTCCGAATTTCTGGATGGGCCCCGGGACGCCGATGCTCTGATGGGCGGAGAGGAAGGCGCCCGTGGCCCCACACCGGGACGCCACGATCTCGAGGGCTCGGTTGTAGGTCAGCTGGGAGAGGCCCAGGCCACCGTACTCCCTGGAGATCTTGATTCCGAACGCGCCCATCTCGGCCAGCCCGTCCAGGACCTCCTGCGGCACCCATCCGTCCCGGTCGTGGGCGTCCCCGTAGATATGGTCCCGGGCGAAAGCCTCGAGCCGTTCCAGGAATTCGGC